>VGIX01000036.1 GCA_016867725.1 Candidatus Effluviviaceae Genus I sp. | reverse complement strand
CAACCACCGCGAGGCGCGGGAGTGGAGGATGCGTCCGGCGCCGCGCGCGGTTCGCGGGCGGGCGGCGCGCCGCTCCGAAGCGTACCGGTTCGACGTGGGGGAGACCGGCATCCACCGGCTGGACTTCCCGGCGCTTCAGAGCGCCGGTCTCTCGACGACGCCGTCGGTGGACGACGTCGCGGTGTACAAGCGGTCGTTCGACCGCGCGGCGCCGGACCCGTTCGTCGAGACGCCGCTGCAGGTGGTCGTCGTGGACGCCAACAGCGACGGCCACTTCAACGGATCGGACCACATCCTCTTCTACGCGCGGAGCTTCCTGGACGAGTTCCTCGTGGAGGGATGGGAGGACCGTCACGCCACGCGGAACGCGTACTGGTTCGCCGTGGACCCGTCGCTCGCGGCGCGCATGGACGCGCGGCCGGGGTGGCATGACTGGACGGGCGTCACGCCGCCGGCGAGCTTCCCCGACACGCTCCGCTACGAGCAGGACGTGTACTTCGACCCGAGCCCGCCGTCGGACGTCGTGGACTTCTACACCTGGACGTCGTACCTGTCGCAGAACGACGACTACCAGCTCCCGTTCTCCGTCTTCGACATTGATCCGGCGGGGGACGTCGTGCTGCGCGCGCGCTATCACGGCAACGCGTCGGGCCTGCACACGGTGGACTTCTCCATCGTGAACGGGGCGAGCCAGCAGAACGCCGTGGGCTCGTTCCAGTTCGCCGGCATCACCTACACGATGGGCGCGGCGATCTACACGAGCGGGCCCGTCCCGGCGACGCACTTCACGGACGGCCCCAACCACCTCCGCGCGGTCGGGAACAGGACGGGCGGCGACCTCGACTGGTTCTCGCTTGCGTACCTGCGGCGGTACGCGGCGGTCGGGGGGAGGCTAGCGTTCACGAGTGCAGGCGTCGTCGGCGACGCGCAGTTCGAGGTCACGCGGTTCGCGACGCCAGGCATCCGCGTGTTCGACGTGAGCGACCCCATGCGCCCGGTGCGGCTTACACTGGGGGCCGGGAGCGTCGTCCCGGACGGCGGCCAGTACAAGCTTGTCGTCCAGGACCCCGTGCCCCGGTTCAAGCGCTACGAGGCCGTCGCGGACGGAAGCGCCCTTCCCGTGGCGAACGTCACGCGGCGAGCGCCGGCCGACCTCGCGACGCGCGAGGCCGACCTCGTCGTCGTTGCGCACCCGAACTTCGCGGCCGCGGTGGAGCCGCTCCTCGCGCGCCGCGAGTCGCAGGGCCACGCGGTCGCCCGGGCGTCGGTGAACGACGTCTATGACGAGTTCGGCGGCGGGATGCCCTCGCCGGACGCGATCCGCGCGTACCTGAGGTACGCCTTCGAGGAGTGGTCGCGGCCGCCGCAGTTCGCGCTGCTCGTGGGCGACGCGAGCGAGGACGCGCGGAACGTCACCTCGTCGAGCGCCCCCAACTACGTTCCGACCTACGTCCACGTGTCCGTGCAGAACAGCGACCTCGTCGGAAGCGACACCTGGTACGGCTGCTTCAGCGCCGTCTCGCCGTACCTCCCGCAGGTGTACGTCGGAAGGCTCCCGGTCGGCAGCGTCGGCGAGGCCAACGCGATCGTCTCGAAGATCCTCGCGTATGAGAACTACGCTGCGGGCGACGCGTGGCGGAAGAACGTGTTCTTCCTCGCGGACGACCTGTGGTCGTACGTGAGCCTCGAGGATCCGTACACGCGGAAGGGGTATGAGGCGGGGTTCACGACGATCTGCACGGGCCTCGCGCAGATCGTCGCAGCCTCTCCCGCTCGCATCGACACGACGGTCTTCGCGATGCGGCGCTACACCGACCCGTACCACGGCTCGAACACGAGCGGGGACATGAGCTACCTCATCGCGACGCAGAACTTCGTGCGAGGGACCGTGACGCCGGCGCTCATCGGGCGGCTGTCCGAGGGCGCGGTCATCGTGAACTTCCAGGGTCACGGGAACAAGTCGCTCCTGACGCACGAGTCGCTGCTGCTCAAGAGCGATCTGCCCGGCATCGCGAACGACGGGAAGCCGTTCATCTTCATGGGGTACTCCTGCCAGATCGGGTGGTTCCACTACTGGTCGGAGGGCGTCACCGGCGACTGCATCGTCGAGCAGATGCTCCTCGCGTCCTCAACGCGCGGGGCCTCCGCCGTCTTCGCGAGCACGGGCACCGAGTACCTCTCGACGAACGAGGTGATGAACCGCAAGGTCTTTGAGGCGTTCTTCCAGGACCCGACGCCGCAGGGGCCGCCGGAGCAGTACTACTGGCCCCGATGGTCGCTGGGTGGACTCCTGGCAAAGACGATCGTGAAGTACGTGACCGGCGGCAGGCCGAGTTCGCCGGCGCGGACGTTCTGCCTCCTGGGCGACCCGCTCATGCGCGTCGAGATGAGCCCGCCGCGCTTCCAGGTGACCGTGGACGGAGCGCCGAAACTGAGCGGCGACTACCTCCTGGCGACCGGCGACGTCGAGGTCGAGATCGTCGCGAACGTCATCGACGAGGTGGAGATCGACCCGGCGACGATCGCGATCGTCGAGACGGACGTCGGGACGATCGACCCGAGCGAGTACACGGTCCGGGCGATGGTGGACACGCTCTCGCAGCTCAGCCGGTGGTACCGGATCACCTACCGCGCGCCGATCCGTCACGCCGCGTACGACATCAGGATGTCGGCGCGGGACCTCAACGGGCAGCAGACGACCTTCGTGCTGCGCGTGGCCGAGGGCGCGCGCATCGAGATCCGCGACGTGGCGAACCACCCGAACCCGTTTTCGGCGAGCACGAAGATCATCTATCTTCTGAGCCAGAGCGGTTCGCGGGTGAGGGTGAGCGTGTACACGGTGGGCGGCCGGCTCATCCGGGACTTCAAGGACGCGCCGAACGCGCTGAGCTACAACGAGCTCGAGTGGGACGGCCGGGACGCGCAGGGCGACGAGATCGCGAACGGCGTGTACCTCTACGTGATCGAAGCCGAGGGCGACGACGGGAGCAAGGCCGTGACGCCCGTCGGCCGGATGCTGAAGGTGAGGTGAGGTCGTGCCTCCGGGCGTGCGCGAGGCGCTCGCATCCACAGGCGTCGGGGTCGAGGAGCGCGCGGGCAGAGTCATGGCTCTGCCCGCCGACGCGTCAGGCGCGGCCGCGGTCGTGCGGCTGGCCCGCGAGCGCGGGTGGGTCGTCGCGCCGGCGTGGGCGCGGGCGGAGGCGCTGACACGCCCGCCGGTCGTCGTCTCGCTCGAGAGGATGGCCGCGATCACGGAGGTCCTCCCGGCCGATCTCATGGCCGTCGTCGAGGCCGGCGTGACGGCCGGGGCGCTCGAGGAGCGTCTGCGGGAGCACGCGATGTTCTGGCCGGTGTCCGACGAGGCCGCGCCGGACGAGGCCGTGGGCGACATCCTCGCCCGGGCGCCGGGCAACTGGACGCGCCGCGGGAACCTCGTGCGCAGGTATGTCCTCGGGCTCGACGCGGTGCTCGCCGACGGCGAGGTGGCGCGCACCGGATCGCGGACCGTCAAGTGCGTGACGGGCTACGATCTCAAGCAGCTCTTCATCGGCTCGCGGGGCGCGCTCGGGATCGTCGTGTCGGCGGTGCTGCGGCTTGAGGCCGATGGGCGGCGCGAGGCGATCCGCGAGGCGTATGCGCGGGACTTCGCGGGGCTGGCGGCGGCGGCGGCGATGGGCGGCTCGGCGGCGAAGGAGTCCGGCGGCGGCTCGCCGCGCTCCGGCGCAGCGGCCGGCGGCCTCACGATCCTCGCGCGACTCAAGGCCGAGCTCGACCCGGACGGGGTCTTCCCGCCGCTCGATGCGCTGTTCGGGGCGGACGCGCTTCCAGGGGGAAGGGGGTGACCGTGGCCCGACGGACAGGTCCCGGTCCCGAGCTCTTGAAGCGCAGGGAGGCCGCCGCCAAGTGCAGGAGCTGCGGCACCTGCCGCTCGGTGTGCCCCGTCTTCGCGGAGGTCGGCCTCGAGAGCGCCGTGGCGCGCGGTAAGGTCGCGCTCATCCGCGCGGTGCTCGACGGGCGGCTCGGCCTCACCGACGTCTTCGACGAGAAGATCCAGCTCTGTCTGAACTGCAAGACCTGCGTCGCCGAGTGCCCGAACGACGTGCGCGTGGACGATCTCGTGCTCGCCGCGCGCGCCGACCTCGCAGCGTCGGGACGCCTGCCGCTCGTCAAGCGGGTCGTGTTCCGCCAGCTTCTGCGGCGCGGCCGGTTGCTCCCGCCCGTCGGGCGGATCGCCGCGTGGGTCCAGCGGTGGGTGCTGCGCGGGTTGCCGCCGACGAGCCCGCTCCGACTGCTCCTTCCCGCGGTCGGCATGGACCGACACCGCGTGTTCCCCGAGTTCGCGCCGAGGTCGTTCCTCGAGAACGCGCCCGAGGTGGTGAGGGCGACGGGGCGGCCGCCCGCGGCGCCGCTCGTCACGAATCCGAGCGCAGGCGGGTACGCGCCTCAGGCCGGACGGGATCGCATCGCTCGCGAGGCCAGGCGCGTGGCGTACTTCGTGGGCTGCGCGACGAACCTCATCTACCCGGAGACGGGCCGCGCGATCGTGAGCGCGCTCGCCGCGTCGGGCGTGGACGTCGTGCTGCCGCGCGGGCAGGCGTGCTGCGGGACGCCCGTGATGAACGCGGGCGACTTCGTGACGGCGCGGGAGCTGGCTCGCCGGAACATCGCGATGTTCAAGGACCTCGGCGTGGACGCGGTGATCACGGGCTGCGCGTCGGGCGGGCTTGCCTTCAAGCGCGAGTACGAGGAGCTCCTGGGGATCGAAGGCGGGTTCCCGCTGCCGGTGTACGATTGTGCGGAGTTCATCGCGCGGCGCGGGGCGGCGGGCCTTGCGGCGGCCGGGGCCGACGGGGCAACGCCTGCGATCGGGACACGCGGCCGGCGGCTCCGCGTCACCTACCACGACCCGTGCCACCTCTCGCGCGGCCAGGGCGTCACGCTCGAGCCGCGGGCGATCCTCCGCGCGCTGCCGGGCGTCGAGTTCGTCGAGATGGCCGATGCCGACCGATGCTGTGGCGGGGGAGGCACGTTCAATCTCGCGTACTACGAGACGGCGAAGGCCATCGCGCGCCGGAAGGTCGAGGCCATCCGCGCGGCGAACGTGGACGTCGTCGCGACGGCATGCCCGGTGTGCCTCATGCAGCTTCGCGACATGGTAGCGCAGGCGGGGGTGCGGGTCGAGGTGATGCACGTGGCCGACGTGATGGCGCTGGCAGAGGGGAGGAGCGGAGGATGATCTCGCGGCTGCTCGCCGGCATGCTCGTCTGCGCGTCCGCCGGCGCCGCCCTGGCCGCCCCCCTCACATTCACCGTGGACATGGCCATCATGCACTCGTTCGGGCAGTTCAACCCGGCGGCCGACCTCGTGGTGCTGCGGGGGACGATGAACGGCTGGTCGGGGAACGCCGATGCCCTCGCGGACGCCGACGGCGACCTCGTGTTCGAGATCGTGAAGGACCTCGCGCCCGGGACGCACGCGTACAAGTTCGTGCTCGTGCGCGGCGGGTCCGAGCGCTGGGAGCACTCGATCCCCGACCGGATGGTCACGGTCGGTTCGGAGCCGGCGTCGCTTCCGCCGGTCTTCTTCGACCATCGGGCGGGCTGGATGCCGGGCGGCACGCGGACGGGGGCGGACCTCTCGTTCACGCCGCGGCTGGTCTCGCTCGGCGCGCAGTACCGCGTGGGCGGCGAGCCGGTGGATCTGCTCGGCGCCTGCGCCGACGCCGGCTACGGGATCGTGCGCCTGAGGCTCTGGCACACGCCCGCCGAGCCTTGGCACGGGCTCGACGCGACGGTCGCGTTCGCGCGGGAGGCGAAGGCGCGCGGACTCGACCTCATGCTCGACCTGCACTACTCGGACACATGGGCCGACCCGGGCCACCAGACGAAGCCCGCCGCGTGGGAAGGCATCCCGTTCGAGGCGCTCGTGGACTCGGTGTACGCGTACACGAACGCGGTCGTGCGGCGGTTCCGCGACGCGGGCGCGCTGCCGGAGTACGTGCAGATCGGCAGCGAGATCTCGGCCGGCATGCTGTGGGACGACGGGCGGGTCGGATGGGCGGGAAGCGAGTGGGACACCGGCGAGCAGTGGGACCGCTTCGCCGCGCTTGTGTCGGCGGGCGTCGCAGGAGCGCGGGGCAGCCTGGCGCCGTCGGAGCGGCCGGCCGTCGTCGTGCACTTCGACCACGGCGGCAACAACGCCGGGTGTCGGTGGTTCTTCGACAACCTCCTCGCGCGCGGCGTTGCGTTCGACGCGATCGGGCTTTCGTACTACCCGTGGTGGCACGGCGAGATCTGGAGGCTGCGCGACAACCTCGTGGACCTCGCGGTCCGGTACGGCCGCGAGATCATGATCGTCGAGGCCGGCTACCCGTGGACGCTCGACTGGCAGGACGACACGCCGAACTTCGTCGGCAGCGAGTCGCAGCTTCACGCCGGCTACCCCGCGACGCCCGAGGGACAGCTCGCGTTCCTGCGGGACGTCGTCACGATCGCCGAGGCGACGCCCGGCGGGCTCGGGACGGCGGTGCTGTACTGGGAGCCGGGGTTCCTTGCCGTAGAGGGCGGGCCGGAGAATCCGTACGAGAACCTGACGCTGTTCGACTTCGAGGGCGACGCGCTGCCGGGGTTCCGGTTCGGCGCGCGGTGAGCGGTCGCGGCGGGGCTGGATCGAAGCCTGGGGTCGGGCGGCGCGGCCGCACGGCCGGTTTGACATCCGGCCCGAGGCTTGCTACAATGGCGCTCCCGGGAGGCGTGGCGAGGCGGCCACCGGCCGAAGCCGCGCCTTCTTCGCGGAAACGGACATACTCCTCAGTAGCTCAATGGTAGAGCATCCGGCTGTTAACCGGAGGGTTGTAGGTTCGAGTCCTACCTGAGGAGCCAGATGTGCCGGTGTACTAACCGAGGCCTGGTTCGGTAACGCGTACCAGATCTCTATCGTGCGCCGGTCGTGAACAAGGACCTTCTTCACCAGCAGGTGGAGAAGGTCCTTCTGTTGGGGGTCTGTTCCCTCCGCCACGCAGGGGTTGCTATCTGGTGGCGCGCCACGTCGCCAGGGCGTACAATCCGACATCGCCACTGAAGGAGATGGTGTTCCAGCGGTCCACTGACTGCGAATGCGCGCGGCCACCCTCGCCGGTTCGGAGTCAAGATGTCTCTCTCTCCTGGCACCCGCCTCGGTCCTTACGAGATCCTCGTCGCCCTCGGCGCCGGCGGCATGGGCGAGGTCTACCGCGCCCACGACACCCGCCTCGGCCGCGACGTGGCGATCAAGGTGCTGAGCTCGCACCTGGCCGCGACGCCGGAAGTCCGCGCCCGCTTCGAGCGCGAGGCGCGCACCATCTCGCAGCTCAACCACCCACACATCTGCACCCTGTACGACATCGGCCATCAGGACGGTGTCGACTACCTTGTGATCGAGCTGCTCGAGGGCGAGACGCTGGCCGCGCGGCTCGAGCGCGGACCGATGCCTATCGCCGAGCTCCTGACGGTCGGAGCAGAGATGGCCGACGCGCTCGAGAGGGCGCACGAAGCCGGCATCGTGCACCGCGATCTCAAGCCCGGGAACGTGATGCTCACGAAGTCCGGGGTCAAGCTCATGGACTTTGGGCTCGCGCGGCGGTCGGAGGCGCGCGCCACCGACGCCGCGGCGAGCGAATTGCGGACGATGAGCCAGCCGCTCACGGCGAAGGGCACGATCGTCGGGACGTTCGAGTACATGGCGCCGGAGCAGCTCGAGGGGAAGGCGGCCGATGCGCGCACCGATCTCTTCGCGCTCGGCTGCGTGCTCTACGAGATGGCGACGGGACGGCGCCCGTTTCAGGGGGACTCGAGCGCCTCGATCCTCGGCTCCATCCTGACCGGCCTGCCGGAGGCGCTCACTCAGCTGGACACGGTCGCTCCCCGCTCGCTCACGGAGATCCTCAACCGGTGTCTCAACAAGGACCCGGCGCAGCGCTACTCGAGCGCCGCCGAGGTCGGCGGCGAACTCACGCGGCTTGGCGGCTGGGCCCGGAACAAGGCGCTGCCCGAGCTCGCGCGCATCGTCGACGGCATCCAGGTCTTCGACGATGGACCCGGCCCGTGGGCGGCGTTCGAGCTCGCGCGGGAGATCGAGAGGCTCGCGCCCGACGACGCCCTGCTCGAGCGCCTGCGGCCGTGGTTCACGTGCGCGGTGACCATCGTGTCCGACCCGCCTGGCGCGTCCGTCTTCGCCAAGTACTACGGCGATCCCGCAGCAGACTGGGTTCCGCTCGGTCGTACGCCGCTCGAGAATGTCCGGTATCCTCGCGGGTTCACGCGACTGAAACTGGAGCTGGCCGGATACCGCACCACCCACGATGCGGTCTGGAACATCGGACCCATGGGCGCAGCGGCATATGCGCACCTCTCATCGAGGTGGGACTACCGACTCTTGAGGCCGGGCGAGATCCCCGACGAGATGGAACTCGTGCCGGGCGGCGGGCTCACGCTCTACATGCCTGGACTCGACTACCTGAAGGCGGAACCGACAGCCGCATTCCTCATGGACCGGCATCCGGTCACGAACCGCCAGTACAAGCAGTTCGTGGACGCCGGCGGGTACGAGAAGAGAGAGCACTGGCGGCAGCTCTTCCTCGCGGACGGCCGCGCCCTCTCATGGGAGGGGGCCATCGCGCGATTCACGGACTCGATCGGCCGGCCGGGCCCCGCGTCCTGGGAACTCGGCGAGTACCCGCCGGGCGAGGGCGAGTATCCCGTCACGGGCGTGAGCTGGTTCGAGGCGGCCGCGTATGCGGCGTGGTGCGGGAAGGAGCTGCCCACCGTCTTCCACTGGAACCGGGTGGCCTTCACTGTGGCGAGCGCCCAAGTTGTTCCCCTCGCAAACTTCTCCGGTCGCGGCCCTGTGCCGGTGGGGACCACGCAGAGTGTGAATCGCTTCGGGGTGTGCGATCTCGCCGGGAACGTCCGCGAGTGGGCCTGGAACGAGTGCAACCGGCCCGGCGAGCGGTTCATTCTCGGCGGAGGCTGGAACGACCCAGAGTACGCCTTCGCCGACGCCTACGCGCAGCCGGCCTTTGACCGATCGCCGACGAACGGCTTCCGCTGTATCCGCGCCCTCGACCCGGAGCCGAATCTTGAGAACCTCACGCGCGTCATCGATCTCCCGTTCCGCGACTTCCGCGCCGAGACGCCTGTCTCGGACGAGACCTTCGGCTTCTTCCTGCGACAATTCCGCTACGACAAGACACCGCTCGATGCGGTCGTCGAGTCCGAGGAGCAGGACCCGCTCGGGCTCAGGCAGACCATCTCCTTTGCCGCCGCCTACGGTGGCGAGCGGGTGCTCGCGCATCTCTGCCTCCCGCTGCGGGGCCGGCCGCCTCTTCAGACGGTTATTGTCTTTCCCGGTTCGCAGGCGATTTCCTCGCCCGCCGTCGGGGCCGCGGAGCTGCGTGGAATCGACTACCTGCTCAAGAGCGGACGCGCCGTGATGCTCCCCATCTACAAGGGGACGTACCAGCGCGGCGACGAGCTCAAGTCGGACTATCTCATGGACACGACGTTCTACAAGGACCATGTCATCATGTGGGCCAAGGACCTCGCCCGCTCGATCGACTACCTCGAGACGCGCGACGACATCGACGCCGATCGGATTGCCTACTACGGCTTGAGCTGGGGCGGGGCGATGGGCGCCATCATGCCGGCGGTGGAGAAGCGGATCAAGGCGGTCGTCCTGTGCGTCGCCGGCCTCAACTTCGAGCGCCCTCTTCCCGAGGCTGACCAGCTCAACTACATCACGCGCGTGACGCAGCCGACCCTGATGCTGAACGGCGAGCTTGACTTCTTCTTCCCTACCGAGACATCTCAGCGGCCGATGTTCGATCTCCTGGGCACCCCCAAGGAACACAAGAGGCGGATCTCCTACCCTCGCGGACACATGGTTCCCCGCGCCGAGGTCATCAAGGAGACGCTGGCGTGGCTCGACAAGTACCTCGGCCGCCCGGAGAGGTGACGGAGGGAAGGGGCGTACGGGCCTCACCCGCCCCCGCTAGTTGTGCCGTTCCACAGATTGGATGGCGACGCCGGCATCACGGCATCGCGCTCACGACCTGCGCGGTGTTCACCCGGCGCTTCAGTGTGCCCACGTTCCCATTCTCGAACGCTCCCGTGGGCCCAAGGGCGATCTCAACCGTCTGATCGAGGTAGGCGGGCGCCGGCGTGCCGTTGCCGCCGTCCTCAGCGACCTGTAGAATCCTGAACCAGACCTCCGGTTCCGCAACACTGGGCCGGTTAGTAGACCGGCACGTGCGCGGAGCCATGATCCGAAGGCCCGGTCCGAGCGGACCGGGCCCTCTGCTTGAAGGGGCCCGCCGCCAGCCGGGCCCCGCGTCTTCTTCCCCGCGCTCTCTCGCCGGACGCAGGAGCACACCTCTCCTCCCGCCTCTAGCGGTCGTTCCGCGACCACACAAGACCGGTCAGCGAGAGCAGGACGAGCGCGAGGCCGATGAACAGCAGCAGGCTCCGCCAGGGTGCGACTTCTCCGGCCAATCCGATGACCAGCGTGGAGACGATGAAGGTGGCGTTGGTGATGAACTCCCGCGCGGAGAACACGCGGGCGCGGATCCCGGGTTCGGCTTCCTCCTGGAGCATCGTGTTCTGCAGGACGCCCAGTCCCGAGTACGCGGCGCCCGAGACGAGCGCGGCGACGACGATGAACGGGAGCGAGAGGTGGAACCGGCCGATGACGAACGGCAGGCCGTGCACCAGGACGAAGGCGCAGATGGCCCGCTTTCGGTTGACGTCCTCCGGCAGGAGGCTCATCCCGGCCGCTCCCGCGACCATGCCGAAGGCGAGCACGCCGGCAAGGGCGCCCACGCCGGCGGTGCCCAGGCCGAGGACCTGCTGGACGAGGTAGATGAGGATCGTGTAGGACGCCGCCGAGACGAAGGTGGAGACGACGATCGAGGCGAGCACGAACGCGACGCGACGGTTGTGGGAGACGAGCGACAGCAGCTCCGCGAACTCGGCGAGGAATCGGCCCGCGGCACCGGCGAGCTCCCGCGCGACCGGGATGGAGGGCTCTCCTGGACGCGGGGTAGCCTTCCGCAGGGGAGAGATGGCGAAGGCGGCGACTCCGGCGCTGAGATGGGTGAGCGCGTTGATGACGAGTCCTGCGCTCCAGCCCACCCACGCGATGAGAACCCCGCCGGCGAGCATCCCGACGATCGTGGCCGCTCTGCCGAACGCAAGCTGGGCGGAGTTGGCGGCGACGAGACGGCGCTCGCCGGCCAGGACCGGGAGCAGGGACGGCCCGGCGGTGTTGTTGAACAGGTCGAGGCCGAAGAACACGAAGAGCGCTACCCAGAACGGGACGAAGCTGCCGGTGAGTCGTATCACCAGCGGCGTGACGAGGAGCACGCCGGACTGGATGAGGTGCGTGATGCCGAGCACGCGGCGTCTGTCCCAGCGGTCAACGAGCACGCCGACGACCGGGCAGAGCAGCAACGTGGGCAGGCTGAAGACGAGCGCGCCCTCGGAGTACCCCATGAGCCGGCCGGGACGGACCAGGGCGATGACCGTGATGAGGAGCATGTGGGTGAGCCGGTCGCCGAGCTGCGACATCGTCGTGACGAAGATGAGCCGGCGCACGTCCGGAATGCCCAGCACGGACCGCATGCTCTTCATTGGTGAAGCATGGTACCTTCCGTGCGGCGGATGTCAAGGTGACGAAGCGGGGTGAATGATGACGGGGGAGGCCTCGCGGGACGCGAGGCAGGGCCGGCAGGAGAAGCCCGGTCCACCAGATCGGGGCCCCTCTGCCGGGCGCTGAAACAGGGGCGGCCCCTCTGGACGGCAGCGCTACATGGGGTTAGATTCCCGTCAGTGCGCGGGTCATCCCCGGCGCAAGAAGGGGAGCACGAAGTGAGCAGGGCGGGCGGACGCGGCGTGGTGTCGTCCGGAGTCGCGCGGTGCATCCTGGTGGCTGTCGGCGTCGTGTGCGTCGGCCTCGGCATCGCGGGCGTCTTCATTCCGCTCCTGCCCACGACCCCATTCCTCCTCCTTGCCGCGGCGTGCTTCATCCGAAGCTCGGACAGGCTCCACCGGTGGCTCCTGACCAATCGGTGGGTCGGCGGCCACATCCGGAACTACATGGAGCACAGGGCGACGACGCCGGCCACGAAGGTCGGGAGCATCACCATGCTCTGGTGCGCTCTCGCGCTCGCGGGCGCGCTCTTCACGCGGAGCTGGGCCGTTCGCTCCCTGTTGCTTCTGATCGGCGTTGGAGTGACGGTGCACCTGGCAACCCTGAGGACGGTCCGGCCGGAAGGCGACCGCAGGCTGCGGGAAGCCGGTCGAGAGAGACACGAGCCCGATCGCGGCTGGAGAGGAGCACGGCAATGAGCAGTGACAGCAGGTGCCCGGTGACGGGCAAGACCGGAAGCCGCGTGGCCGGAGGCGGAACGAGGAACCGGGACTGGTGGCCGAACCAGTTGAACCTCAGGATCCTCCACCAGCACGCGCCCATGGGCAGTCCGATGGGCGAGGAGTTCGACTACGCCGAGGAGTTCAAGAAGCTCGACTACCAGGCGCTGAAGGACGACCTCTACGCCCTCATGACCGACTCGCAGGACTGGTGGCCGGCCGACTACGGTCATTACGGCGGGCTCTTCATCCGGATGGCGTGGCACAGCGCGGGGACGTACCGGATGGGGGACGGCCGCGGCGGCGCAGGCGGCGGCAACCAGCGGTTCGCGCCCCTGAACAGCTGGCCGGACAACGTGAACCTCGACAAGGCCCGTCGTCTTCTCTGGCCGATCAAGCAGAAGTACGGCAGGAGGATCTCGTGGGCCGACCTCATGATCCTCGCGGGGAACTGCGCGCTCGAGTCGATGGGGTTTCCGACGTTCGGGTTCGCCGGAGGGCGCGTGGACCCGTGGGCGCCGGAAGAGGACGTCTACTGGGGTTCCGAGCAGGAGTGGCTCGCCACGAGCGACAAGCCCGGGAGCCGCTACAGCGGCGAGCGCGACCTCGAGAACCCGCTGGCCGCGGTGCAGATGGGGCTCATCTACGTGAATCCGGAGGGCCCGGACCGCAACCCGGACCCGGTGGCCTCCGGCCGTGACGTCCGCGAGACGTTCGCGCGGATGGCCATGAACGACGAGGAGACGGTCGCGCTCGTGGCCGGCGGGCACACGTTCGGCAAGTGCCACGGCGCGGGCAGCCCGACGCACGTGGGCCCGGAACCGGAGGGCGCCCCGATCGAGCAGCAGGGCTTCGGCTGGAAGAGCAGCTTCGGCAAGGGCTCGGGCGGCGACACGATCAGCAGCGGTCTCGAAGGCGCCTGGAAGCCGAACCCGACGAAGTGGGACATGGGCTATCTGAGGATCCTGTTCACGTACGAGTGGGAGCTGGTCAAGAGCCCGGCCGGCGCGTATCAGTGGCTCGCCAAGGACGTGGCCGACACGGACATGATCGTGGACGCCCACGACCCGACGAAGAAGCACCGGCCGATGATGACCACGGCGGACCTGTCGCTGCGGTTCGACCCGATCTACGAGCCGATCGCGAGGCGCTACCTGAAGAACCCCGCCGAGTTCGCGGACGCCTTCGCGCGGGCGTGGTTCAAGCTGACCCATCGCGACATGGGGCCGCGCTCGCGCTACCTGGGGCCCGAGGTCCCGCGCGAGGAGCTGATCTGGCAGGACCCGGTGCCCGCGGTCGACCACACGCTGATCGACGGGAAGGACGCCGCCTCGCTCAAGGAGAAGGTCCTCGGCTCGGGCCTGTCGGTCCGCGACCTCGTCTCGACGGCCTGGGCGTCGGCCTCCACGTTCCGCGGCTCCGACAAGCGCGGCGGCGCGAACGGAGCGCGCGTCCGCCTGGCGCCGCAGAAGGGCTGGGAGGTCAACGAGCCGGAGAAGCTCAAGGCCGTGCTCTCGACCCTCGAGAAGGTCCGGAGCGAGTTCAACGCCGCGCAGTCCGGCGGGAAGAGGGTGTCGCTCGCCGACCTGATCGTCCTGGGCGGCTGCGCCGGCGTGGAGCAGGCCGTGAGGAACGCCGGCCACAAGGTGACCGTTCCCTTCACGCCGGGGCGCACGGACGCGACAGAGGAGCAGACCGACGCCGCGTCGTTCGCCGTCCTCGAGCCGCGCGCGGACGGGTTCCGCAACTACCTCAAGGCGAAGTACTCCGTTCCGGAGGAGGAGCTCCTCCTGGATCGGGCGCAGCTCCTGACGCTGACGGCCCCCGAGATGACGGTGCTCGTCGGGGGGATGCGCGTCCTGGACGCCAACTTCCGCCAATCCAAGCACGGTGTCTTCACCGCGCGGCCCGGGGCGCTCACCAACGACTTCTTCGTGAACCTGCTCGACATGGGCACCGCGTGGAAGGCCGTTGAGGGAGAGGACGGCGTGTTCGAGGGCCGCGACCGCAAGACGGGCAGGCCGAGGTGGACCGGCACGCGCGTCGACCTCATCTTCGGGTCGAACTCACAGCTCCGGGCTATCGCGGAAGTCTACGCGTGCGGGGACGCGCAGGAGATGTTCGTGCGCGACTTCGTCGCGGCGTGGAACAAGGTGATGAACCTCGATCGCTTCGACGTCGCGCGGGCGTAGCGCGGAGGGTCTCGTGGAGGCCTGGCCGGACCTCGGCGCCGGTCACATCGCGCCCGGGATGCGCTCGGTCCGGCTCTCGATCCACGACCTGTCCGGCCGGCTCGTCAGGCGGCTCGACCCCGCGGAGTGCCCCGACGGCGGGTTCGGCGCAGTTGCGTGGGACGGGCTGGATGACGCCGGCGCGCGGGCGGTCTGCGGCACGTACTTCGTGAGGCTCGAGGCGGACGGGGTCCTGGCGACGCGGAAGCTGACGGTCCTGAGGTAGTGCCGCGTCCCCTGCCCCCTCCAGCGGCCCCAGCGGGGCCTCCATTATCACCCTTGACAGCGATGCCGCGCTCGACTATACTGCCCATAGCAGTTCAGCCACGTCGGTATGGCAACATATCCGGAGACTCCTAGGAGGGACCTGGCCTGCGAGCCGGTCCCTCTTTCGTTCAGTGGACGGCGGGGGAGTCCGCAGGAGATCGTGGGGCGATTCCGACGGCTCGGTGATGGCGGGAACTGCAGGGGCGACAGCGCCCCGCAGGAGCAGAGGTCGGTGGGCGCGGGCGATCGGCCCGGTCCCCGACAGGACCAACGCCGGCAGAGGCGGCGATCCCGCCGGCCGGCCAGATCGAAAGAGGTAGTGCAGTGAGTACGACAGGAACCGTGAAGTGGTTCAACGACAGCAAGGGCTTCGGTTTCATCTCCTTGGAGGACGGCTCGAAGGACGTGTTCGTCCACCACTCCGCCATCCAGGGCGAGGGCTTCAAGAGCCTGAGCGAAGGTGATCGCGTGGAGTTCGACGTCGTGCAGGGTCAGAAGGGCCCGGCGGCAGAGAACGTGAGGCGCATCTAAGCGCACCCGGCATGAGCCGGGTCGCACGTTGATACCGAGACGCGGGGCCGCCGTCTGTGTACGATGGCGGCCCCGTCGCTTCCTGAACCCGGGCCGCTTCGATCGCGAGGAGCCACGTTGAACGCGCTCCTGATCTACCCGAAGACCCCCGACTCCTTCTGGAGCCTCACGCACGCTCTCAGGCTCATCAACCGACGGGCCGCATCCCCGCCCCTCGGCCTCCTGACCGTCGCCGCGATGCTGCCGGAGGAGTGGGACCTTCGCCTCGTGGACCTCAACGTGAGGGCGCTCACCGACGGCGACCTCGCCTGGGCCGACTGCGCGCTCGTGAGCGGGATGATCGTGCAGCGGGCGTCGGCGCTCAAGGTCGCTGCCCGGTGTAAGTCGGCGGGGCTCACGGTCATCGCGGGAGGGCCGCTCTTCGCTTCCGCGGAGGAGCGGGAGAGGTTCGGGAGCGTCGACCACTTCGTGCTCAACGAGGCCGAGCTCACCCTCCGGCCGTTCCTCGAGGACTTCGCGAGCGGGCGGGCGCGCCGCGTCTACCAGACTCAGGACTTCGCCGATCTTGCCGCGACCCCCGTGCCGCGCTGGGACCTCGTCGATCCCCGGCACTACGCCTCGAGGGGCGTGCAGTTCTCACGCGGCTGCCCGAACGACTGCGAGTTCTGCGAGGTCACGAAGCTCTTCGGCCGCCGCTGGCGGACCAAGACGACCGCGCAGATGATCGCCGAGCTGGACGCGCTCTACCGTCTCGGATGGCGGGGCATCATCCCGTTCGTGGACGACAACTTCAACGCGCACGGCCGGCGCCTTCACGACGACCTTCTCCCGGCGATCATCGCGTGGCGGCGCGGGAAGCGGGGCGTGAGCTTCAGCGCGCAGGTCACCATGGACATCGCGGATGACCCTGCGCTCATGCGCGCGATGGTGCGCGCCGGGTTCGACACCGTGTTCATCGGGATCGAGACGATGGACGAGGCCAACCTCGCCGAGTGCCACAAGAGGCAGAACCGGCATCGGGACCTTCTCGCGGACATCAAGCGCATCCAGCGGGCGGGGCTTCAGGTGCAGGCGGGCTTCATCGTCGGCTTTGACGGGGACACGCCGTCCGTCTTCGCGCGCATGACCGAGTTCATCCAGAAGAGCGGGATCGCCACGGCGATGGTCGGGATGCTGCAGGCGCCCGTGGGCACGGCTCTGCACGAGCGGCTTCGCCGCGAGGGGCGGATCCGCAGCGATCTGTCGGGCGACAACTCGGACGGCACGACCAACATCGTTCCCAGAATGGGGCTCGACTCGCTCCAGAGAGGCTACAGGGGAGTCCTCAGGGACCTCTACGCTCCGCCGAACTACTACCGCCGCGTGAGGACGTTCCTGCGGGAGTACCGGCCGCCGAGGGCGAGCGCGCACCTGTCACGGTCGCACATCGTCGCGGTCCTCCGGTCCTTCTATCATCTGAGCGTTGCAGGGAGGGAGGGCTGGCGGTATCCGGGCCTCATCTTCTGGACCCTCTTCAGACGGCCCCGGGCGCTCCCGGTCGCCATCGCGCTCGCCATCTACGGGTACCACTACCGCAGATGCTACGAGCCGATCGTCGGAGTGTCCGTTCTCTGATCTCCCGCGCCTGCTCCCGGCGACGCGACGAGGGGTGCGCCTAGGCCGTGCAGACGCTGCCTGCTCCGATGCTCTCGTGGCTTCCCTCGGTCCTGCCGGCGCTCGCGCTCGTGGCCAACCCGACCGAGACGCTCGGCATCTTCCTGCAGATCACCGTGCTCCTGGTCCTGGCCGCGGCCGTCGGGTTCGTCGGGAGTAGGCTTAGGCAGCCCCTCATCGTCTCGTTCATTGCCGTAGGCATCTTCGTGGGATCCTACGGGCTCGACCTCGTTCGGGACCCCCACTTCCTCGAGCTTCTCGCCGAGAGACCGCTCCCGCGCTCGGCACGCTAGCGGACGAGCATGACCTTCGACGTCCTCGTCTCGCCGCCCGCCTCAAGACGCACGAAGTACGTCCCCGCGCTCAGCGGAACCCCCTTCCTGTCCGTTCCGTCCCACCGGATCTCGTGCGGCCCCACCGCGCGGGTTCCGTCTTCTAGCACGACCACCTCGCGGCCCGCGACGTCGTAGACGCCCAGGTGGACGCGCGACGCGGCCGGGAGCGAGAAGCGGACGCTCGTCGGAGGCGTGAACGGGTTCGGGTAGCTGCGCTCGAGGAGGAGCCCCACGCCCGGCGGCGGGTCGTCGCCCGGGTCGGTGCCCGTGCCGCCGCCGAAGCGGTAGATCGCCACCTCGTGACCGGCGAGGCTTACGCCCGCGATCTCGTACGATGCGCCGACCGTGACATCGAGCGTGTCGCCGGGATCGAGCAGGCTCACGAGCGCGTGCGAGCCCTGCTCCAGGCTTGCGACCGAGCCGGTCAGCGTGGCGCCCGCTACTGCGCCAGGCACCGTGTTGACCATGCAGAGCACCGTCTCCTGCTCGTGCCGGCGCACGAACGCGAGCACGGGCGACGCGGAACTCGATAGCGTGTGGAAGCTCCCGCGCCGCAGGGCGGGGGAGCCGCGACGCGCTCCGACCAGCCGCCTGTACCACGCAAGCAGCGACCCCTGGTCCTGATCCTGCGCGACGACGTTGCGCGTGGAGTAGTCCGCGTTGACGGCGCGCCACGGCGTCCCCGTCGTGAACCCTGCGTTCGGCGCGGCGCTCCACTGCATCGGGGTCCGGATGTTCAGGTGGTCGCCGCTCCCGGTCATCCCGATCTCCTCGCCGTAGTAGACGAACGGCACGCCGGGCAGCGTCATGAGGATGCCCGCCGCGGCCTTCGCCTTCGCCTCGTCGAAGCCCAGCGCGTTCATCACGCGGTCCTGGTCGTGGTTGGTGAGGAACGTGCCGAACTGGAGATAGGGGTAGAGGCGGTAGACCTGGTCGGCTCTGTAGGCCAGCCCCCCGGCGTTCCCCGCATTGGCTGCGGAGAGCATCGCGTACGACAGGTCGAACTCGAAGCAGAGGTCCAGGCGTTCCTCGGTGACGTACTGCAGCACGGTGCCTGTCGACGTCCACGCCTCGCCGACGGACATCGCGTCGGGCTTCACCGACTTCACGTGCGCGTTGTAGTCCTCCCAGAACTGCAGCGTGGACGCCGTGTTCTGCAGCTGCCCGCCCTCCTCGAGGACGTAGAGCACGGCGTCGAGGCGGAAGCCGTCCACGCCGACCGTGTCAAGCCAGTAGGACGCAGCCGCGAACATCGAGTCCTTCACCGCCGCGGTCTCGTAGTTGAGGTCCGGCATGCCGCTCCAGAAGAGCCCGTAGTACCAGCCCGACGGATGCCAGTGCCACACGTTCTGACCCCAGGGCCCGGTCTGCCCGGGGTTCGTCGCGGACCAGCGGAAGTGGTCGCGGAACGCCGGGTCGTTCTGCGCGGACTGCACGAACCACGGGTGCTGGCTGGAGCAGTGGTTCATGACGAAGTCGATGATGACCTTGATGCCGCGCGCGTGGGCGGCGTCCAGGAACGCGCGGAAGTCGTCCATGGTCCCGTAGTCGGGGTGGATCGAGCGGTAGTCCACGGCGTCGTAGCCGTGGTAGCTCGGCGAGTCGTGGATCGGCATGAGCCAGATGCCGGTGATGCCGAGGTCGTTATCGGTCAAGGGGTTGCCGTCGTTGAGGTGGTCGAGCTTCTGCGTGAGCCCCTGGAAGTCCCCGATGCCGTCGCCGTCGCTGTCGTAGAAGCTGCGCACGAAGACCTCGTAGAAGACGCAGTCGTTCCACCAGAAGGGCTCGCCTCCGCCGCCGGCCGGCGCGAGGTTGTTGTACCAGACGAGGATGGTGTCGTCGCCTGCCGGTACGGTGTAGAAGCGGTTGTTGCCGACGCCGGGGAACTCCTCGGTGCCGTCCCAGACGCCGTTTCGGCGGAACTTGTACTCGATCTGCTGGCCGGGCGTGAAGCCGCCCCGCGTGACCTCGTAGATGC
>VGIX01000035.1 GCA_016867725.1 Candidatus Effluviviaceae Genus I sp. | reverse complement strand
GACGGGGATGGCGATCCGGACTTGCTTGTCTGTGGCGGCGACTACCTCATCTACCTGTTCCTGAATGAGCAGGTGTCGCTCGCTCAACGCACCAGTTGGGGCACGATCAAAGCGTTCTGCCGCTAGCGCGGGATGACCCTGCGCGAGGGACCGTCCGCCTCCACCGGCAACGCCGGGTCGTTCCCCCACTCGGCCCACGAGCCGTCGTACACCCTCACGCGCTCGTATCCCGCGAGCCGGAGCGCGAGGTAGGTGTGCGTCGCGCGCGCCCCGACCTGGCAGTACGCGACGACCTCGCGGTCCGGCGTGATGCCGGCCGACTCGTAGATCTCCCGGAGCGCCTCGACCGGCTGGAAGAGCCCCGTTCCGTCTCCCACGAGCGCCCGCAGCCACTCCACGTGCACGGCGCCGGGGATGCGCCCCGCCGCTTCTGACATCGACCTCGCGCCCGAGTACTCCTCGTCCGTCCGCACGTCGAGCATGACGACGCCCGGGTCCTCCAGGTGCTCGACCATCCAGGCCTTCGCGGCGAGGCGGGACTCGTCGGGGACCAGCGTCACGTGTCCGTCTCCCGTGTGCGGGCGGTGGGTCTCGACGGGAAGCCCGAGGCGCACCCACTGGCCCCACCCCCCGTTCATGACGTGCACGTCGTCGAACCCGAAGCGCTCCATGGCCCAGAAAAGACGGGACGCCCAGAGGCTCGAGGACTCATCGTAGATGACAACGGTCGAGGTATCGTTCACGCCGGCCGCCTCGAGCACGACCGTCATCGTCTCGTCCGACGCCAGCATGCCCGGGACGCCGTCCACCTCCCGCGTGATCCAGGCCTTGTCCACGTACGCGGCGTCGGGCACGTGCCCGGCCTCGAAGTCGTAGAGGTCGCGGCCGATCTCGATGACGACGAGCCCCGGCGTCCCGAGCGCCGCCGCGACCCACGCGGGCTCGACGAGGAGCTCCGGCGACGGCTCACCCGCGCCCGAGGCGCCCGCGTGGCCCGCGAGACCGAGCGCGGCCGCGGAGCTGGCGAGACCGAGCGCGGCCGCGATGACGGCGATCGAGACGAGGTCGGACAGGCGCGTTCCGCGCATGATGTGCCTCCTTGACCGAGCGGTCCCCTAGAGAACCTCGAACGATGCCTCGAGCGGTAGCCCCCGCTTCCTCACCTCGGCGATGAACGCGTCCGCGTCGAGCGCCAGTTCCTGCGGCGTCGCCCCCGGCTTCGTCTGCCCCCGCGCCATCATGAGGCACACGATCGCCGACGGGAACGCGGTGCCACGCATCATCGCGGTGAGCCCCGTCGCGGGGTCCTTCCTGTCAACCATCTCGTAGACGGCGCGCGCGGGCCGGCCGCCCTTCGTGCCCTCCACCGTGACGCGCAGCAGCACGAGGTCGTCCTCGGTCCTGGGCGCGTGCTCGGCGATGAGCCGCTCGAGCACGTCGCGCGGCGCGACCCTCGTGCCGCGGAGCTCGACCTCGCGGCGCGACAGGAGCCCCAGCTCGAACAGGGTCCGCATGATCGCCGCGTGCCCCGGGTAGCGGATGGTCTTGTAGTCGAGGTCGCGCACCCTCCCGAGGAGCGTCCGCGGGAGCGTCGAGGTGCCGCCCGACGTGTTGAACGCCTCGAGCCGGTCGAGCGGCGGCGCGAACGAGATCTCCTCGACGTCCACGAGCGGCTCGATGTCCGTGACGAGCCGCCCGTCGCGGATCGCGGCGCACGGCTCGACGTACTCGTTGATGAGCCCCTGCACCGAAAACACGAGCGCGTAGTTGAGCGGGGGCCTCGGGCGCTGCGGGAGCCCGCCCACGCGGAGGCGGACGGTCCGCGCCTCGTCCATCGAGCGCACGCCGTGCATCGCGAGGAGGGACACCATGCCCGGCGCGAGCCCCGTGTCGGGGATGACCGTCACCCCCGCGCGCTTCGCCTCCTCGTCGAGCGCGAGCTGGGCGTCCACGACCGCGTTGTTCCCGCCCATGTCGCACCAGTGGACGCCCGCCGCGATGGCGGCGCACGAGAGCCCGAGGTTGAGATCGTAGCTCGCGGCCCCGAGCGCGGCCTTCGCGCCGCAGAACGCCGCGGCGACCGCGTCCGCGTCCCGCGCGTCGAGCCGAAGCGGCACGGCCTTCTCGGACCGCGCGAACCGGGCGGCCTCCGCGGCCCTGTCCTTGTTCAGATCAGCGATGACCACCTGCGCGACGTCCGGCTGCCTCGCGAGGTCATAGGCTGCCGCGCGGCCCATGAGGCCGCCGCCGACGACAAGGAGCTTCACGGTGCCGCCTCCGTCGCTGCACGGCCCAGGTTCACGTCACCTGACGATCGCGAGCTTGCTCGTGAGCGCGGTCGCGCCCACGGTCAACCGCACGAAGTAGATGCCCGACGCCGCGCGCTCGCCGCCGGGGCCCGTGAGGTCCCACGCGACCTGCCCGGGGCCGGGCCCGGCGCGCCCGTCGAGGAGGGTCGCGACCTTCCTGCCCGCGAGGTCGAACACCTCGAGAACGACGTCCGCCTCCTCCGGCAGCGCGAAGCGCACCGTGGCGGCCGCCGCGGCCGGGTTCGGGCTCGCCGCGTGGAGCGCGATCTCCGTCACCGGCGGCTCGGGACGCGGGCCGGGGCGGACGCTCACCGTCACGATGCCGGAGGCCGAGATGGGGACGCCGACGGAGCAGACCGCCGTCGCGCCCTCCACGACCGTCTGCCGGAGCGCGCCGCCTTCCGCCTCGTAGGGGACCGAGTCCGCCGGCACCACGAACCTCACGAGCCCGTGCTCGAACGCCTGCGGGTGCTCGTTGACGATCGTCGCCGACACGCGCGCCGCCGTCCCGTCGTTCGCAGGATCGTAGTCGACGCGGAGCCGCTGGCCGCTCGCGCCGGCGGCGAGCGCCGGCTGCGGCAGGACGGTCCCGTTCTCGAAGCGCACCACGCGCATCGCGCGCCGCCCGTCGCAGGCGGCGTTGAGCGAGAGATTGTACGGTGGCGCCGCGAGCGACCCGCTCGTCCGGTGGACGTGCCCCCACAGCGCGCAGTCCACGCCGAGCGCGTGGAGGTTCAGCTGGCCGGCGAAGTCCATGTGGTAGAAGAGCACCTTCGGCGTCGCGGCGCCCGCGAGGGCGAGGTCGTCGGCGAGCCAGGCAAGCTGACCGCCCGTGAAGCTCGTGGAGCCGTAGATGGGGTAGCGCCAGCCGTCGTAGTTGTCGTACGCCTCGAGCCCCGTGAAGTGCACGCCGCCGTGGTCGAACGAGTAGTCCTGCGTGCGCCGCAGGTCGCCCGGCGGCGGGTCGCCCAGCTGCCGCCACCCGAAGAAACGCCACCACGCGCGCCGCGCCGTGCCGTCCGGCGGCGGCGTGTCGGTCCACCCGCCGATGTCATGGTTGCCCGGCACCATGTAGAGCGGCACCGTGAGCTCCCCGAGCACGCGCTGCGCCCTCGTGAAGTACCGCCGCCCGAGGAAGTCCTCGAGCTCGCCCTCGTTGACGAGGTCTCCCGTGTGGATGACGAAGTCGGGGTTCATGAGGTTGATGTCCTCGATGAGGGCTCGGAGGTCGTCGATCTCGGTCGTGTCCGTGTCGGCGCCGGACTGGTCCCAGTACCTGTGGGTGGGGAAGTGCGTGTCGGTGATGTGGACCACGTAGAACGAGCTGCCGATGGAATCGCGGACGGCCACGGCGTGCGCCGCCGTGTCGTCGATGCCGCCGGACGCCCGGAGCCTGAGGTCGTAGAGCTCGGCGGGGACGCCGGACGGCACGGTCGCCGTCATCGTCCAGCGCTCGCAGTCCGCCGAGTACGCGGCGCCCGCGAGGCTCAACGGGCGCTCGGGCCCGTGGCCCGTGAGACTCGCCTGCCAGCCCGCAGCATCGGACGGCGCCAGCGCCTGGATGACGAACGACGACCCCGGCGTCCGGATGACGGGCACGGACATGATCGGCCGCGCGATGACCGTGAGGGTGTCGCCGTACGAGGGCACCCACGCGCTGGATCGTAGGACGAAGTCGGTCTCCACGGACTGCCCGGCCGCGACGGTGACGCGCGCCGTGCTCTCCAGGTAGCCGTCGGCCGTCGCCTTCACCGTGAAGCTCGCCGGGGGCAGCGTCGCCTCGTACCGGCCGTCCGCGCCGGCGACGGCCTGCGTGTACGGCGCGGTCGCCGTGACGCCGATGTCGAGCAGCGCGCCGGAGACCGGGTCCCCGGTGGTCTCGTCCGTGACTCTGCCCGCGACCACGCCGGTCGCCGTCCCGCGGACGACGTGCACCTCGTCGCTCACGGCGGCGAGGTCCGGCCCGGCGGCGATGACGAAGCGCGTGAACGAGACGGACCCGCCGGCGGGGATGTCGGTCTCGAGCGGCGTGGTCTCCGACCGCGCGCCGGCGTGCGTGGCGGGGAAGAGCCCGGCGGCCACCGCGTACCCGTAGCAGGTGGTCGTTCCCTTCCCGCCCAGCCACTCCGTCGTGCTCGACGTCCACATCTCATCGAACCCGTACCCCGGGAGGAACCGCCTGACGTCGCCCCAGGCGACGGCGTCGCCCGCGCGGTATCCGGGCACGGCGGCCCCGCCGCTTGCGATCTCCGTCCGCACGGTCGTGAAGCCGTCGCCCGCCCGCAGCGAGTAGACCGTCCTCACGGTGAGGTTCGCGTTGCCGGAGTCCCTCCCGACGGCCAGCACGGCCGCCTCGCCGCCTGAGCCGTCGCTCAGGATGCGCACCGTGTCGTACACCGCCTGCCTCGGCCACGCCTGAAGGAGCGTCGCGCACTGAACGAGCTCGTCGAGCCAGAGCGGCGCCGCGCCGGCGTCGATCACGTGCCCACCGGACAGGCAGCCGTTGTGCGGGTGGTCCACTGCCTCGATGACGAAGGCGACCGCCTCGTTCGAGAGGAGGATGTCGCCGACCTGTCCCTCGGCGCGGGGGCCGCCCAGCAGGTCGGCGGTATCGGTGATGACCCTGGCGACCGCGGCTCGGTGAAGAGGCGCCGACGCGGTGGCGGGAAGCAGGGCAAGAAGCAGCGCGCCGGCTGCTGCCGACGCCTCATGACGCTTGAGCGGGCGCGTGATGTGAGCCTCCGGGTTGGGTGCCGCCGCGCGGCGCTTCCTCGGGATCCGGTGCGAACCTGAACCCCGTGGCCTGCGGCCGTTTCCATGATACGCCTGCACTGCCCGGCGGTCAAACCCCCCGGGGCCAAAGCGCTTGACTCGGTGGCGGTCCGGTTCGACAATGTGCCCCGAACGGGCCCGGACCGTAAGGAGGGATGCCATGCGGAGCTTCATCTGGATTCTCGTCATGCTGGCCGCCGTCGCGTTCGTGCTGGCCGTCGTGTCCGTGTTCTTCGGCCCCATCATGGGGGTGTGGCCGGAGGGGTTCTCGAGGGCATCCGGCAACATCGCGCTCATCGCGATCGCGCTGGCCCTTCTGTGGGACCGCAGCAAGCCCTGACCGCCGCGGGCGGCAGGTTCGGCCTGGGGAAGGAGCCGACATGATCCTCCGTTTCGTGTCCGCCGCGCTTGCGGCGGCCGCAGTGCTTGCGGTGCCCGCCGCTCAGGGCGACGACGCCGCACTCGTTGCCGGCAACACCGCGTTCGCCGTGGACCTCTACCGGGTCCTGGCGCAGGAGCCGGGCAACCTGTTCTGTTCGCCGCTCTCCGTCTCGACCGCGCTCGGGATGACCTACGCCGGCGCCCGCTCGCAGACGGAAGCCGACATGGCCGCCGCCCTGCGCTTCGGGCTGCCGCAGGAGCGGCTCCACCTCGCCTTCGCGGAGCTTCGCGGCCGCCTCGCGGCCCTCGAGGCCGACGGCTCCATCACGCTCCGCACCGCGAACGGTCTGTGGCTCGAGCGGACCTTCCCACTCCTTGAATCCTACGCGTCGCTCGTCACGTCGCTCTACGAGGCGGGACTTGAGCCCGCGGACTTCGTGGGGGCCGCGGAGGCGGCGCGGCAGGAGATCAACGCGTGGGTCGAGGGGCGCACCGAGGGGAAGATCGCCGAGCTCATCCCGTCCGGCGCCGTGGATCGGCTCACCGTGCTCGTCCTCGTCAACGCGATCTACCTCAAGGCCGCGTGGGCGGAGCCGTTCGAGGCACACGCAACCTCGGACGCGCCGTTCCACGTCGCCGCGGGCGTTGAGCGGCCCGTTCCCATGATGCGGCGGACCGCGACCATGGCCTACGGCGAGAACGACCTCGCGCAGGTCGTCGAGCTCCCGTACCGCGGAGGCGCCGTCTCCATGGTCGTCGTGCTCCCACGGTCCACGGACGGGCTCGCCGCCGTCGAGGCCGCGCTGTCCGCCGAGTCCCTGGCGGAGTGGACCTCGTCGCTCGCGCCGGCCCGGGTCGCGCTCTCGCTGCCGAGGTTCCGAGTCGAGAGGAGCTTCTCCCTCAAACAGGCGCTCGGCGCGCTCGGGATGGCGTCGGCGTTCGATCCGGGTCAGGCCGACTTCACCGGCATGGCGAAGGATGGCGAGATCTTCATCTCGGACGTGTTCCACAAGGCCTTCGTGGACGTTGACGAGCAGGGCACGGAGGCGGCGGCCGCGACGGCGGTCGTCATGGCGAGGACGTCGTTCGAGATGCCCGAGAAGGCCGTCGAGTTCCGCGCCGACCACCCGTTCCTCTTTCTCATCCGCGAGCGGGAGACCGGCGCCGTGCTGTTCATCGGGCGTCTCGTCGACCCCGCCGCCGGGGGCGCCGGCGGATGAGCTGCCGCGTGCCGCCGGGTCGTCTGCTCGCGCGCGTCGGGGAGTGGTTCCTCGCGGTGACCGTCGCACAGGTGCTCGCGTTCCTCGTCGTGCCGCCGCCCATGACGGCGTTCATGGTGCAGGACCGCGTCGGGGAGCTCGTGAGGTCCAGGGAAGGGTACCGGTTCAGGTACGAGTGGGTGGCCTACCGCAACATCTCGGACCACGTGAAGGTGGCCGTCATCGCCGCCGAAGACCAGAAGTTCAGCGAGCACTTCGGGTTCGACCTGGAGTCCGTGGAGAAGGCGATCGAGGACCGCGAGCGCGGCAAGCGGCTCCGCGGCGCGAGCACGATCTCGCAGCAGGTTGCGAAGAACCTGTTCCTGTGGCCGGGGCGCAACGTCGTCAGGAAGGGGCTCGAGGCGTACTACACGGTCCTCATCGAGGCGCTGTGGCCCAAGCGGCGCATTCTCGAGGTGTACCTGAACACGGCGCAGTTCGGGGACGGCATCTTCGGCGTCAAGGCGGCGAGTCAGGAGTTCTTCGGGAAGCACCCGTCCGAGCTCACCCGGCACGAGGCCGCGCTCCTCGCCGGCGTGCTGCCCAGCCCGCGACGGCTTCACGCGGACAGGCCGTCCGACTACCTCAGGCGCCGGACGTACAACATCCTCCGGTTCATGGACCGGATCGGCGGCAGGGAGTACCTTGAGCGCTTCTGGGGGGGAGCGGTCTAGGCCGCGCCGTTCGGCGCTGCGGAGGCTCCGCAGGCGCGTGACGAGGGCGCGGTGGTGCCTGGAGCTCCTCGCGCTCCTCGCGTCGGGCTTCATCGCGCTCCACGCGCGGACGCTCCGCGTCGAGTGGGTGAAGCACCCGTCGTTCGAACGCGTGGACGCGCGCCGCGTGCTCTTCGCGTTCTGGCACGGGAGGCAGTTCCTGCTCGCCGCGAACTTCAGGACGTGGGGCATCGCGATCGTGACCGCCGTGAGCTGGGCCGGCGAGGTCCAGGCGCGGACGCTCGCGCGGCTGGGGTACCTGCCGATCCGCGCGTCGCGCAGGCGGCGGGGGTTCGAGGCCATCCTCGGGATGAGGCGGGCCGTCGAGGACGGCCATGCCGTCGCGGTCGCGGTGGACGGGCCGAAGGGGCCGCCGCTGAGGTCGAAGCCGGGGATCGTCCTGGCCGCGAGGCAGCTCGGATGCCCCATCGTGCCGGTCGCGACGGCGGCCCGGCGGGGGTGGACGCTCCCCGGGACCTGGGACCGATACCTCCTGCCGCGGCCGTTTTCGAGGTGCGTCATCGTCCTCGGCGAGCCCCTGTTGGCGGCGGCGCAGGGACAGCTCACCACCGAGGACCTCGACCGGACGCTCTCGGACCTCACGGCGGAGGCGGATCGGCTGGCCGCGGGCGCGGCGGCGGAGGGACGCGACACATGACATGGGCGGACGGAGCGCGGCTCTCGCTCGACGTGAAGGACGCGGTCCTGCGCGCGGAGCGGCGGATCCGCCGGTACGTGCGCGAGACGCCGCTCGAGCCGTCTCCCGACCTGTCGTCGGCGGTCGGCGCGCACGTGCTTCTCAAGCTCGAGAACCTGCAGATCACGGGCTCGTTCAAGCTCCGCGGCGCCGTGAACCGGCTGCTTGCCATGACGCCCGAGGAGCGCGCGCGCGGCGTCATCGCGGCCTCGACGGGGAACCACGGCCTCGCCGTCGCGCACGCGGCGAGGCTCCTGCGCATCCCCTGCAGGGTCTTCGTACCCGAGACGGCGCGGCCCGAGAAGGCGGAGGCGCTCGCCCGCGAGGGCGTCGTCGCCGAGGCGCGCGGGCGCGACTGCGTGGAGACCGAGGTGGCCGCGCGGGCCGAGGCCGGCGCCGCAGGGCAGACGTACGTGTCCGGCTACAACGACCTCGAGGTCGTCGGCGGGCAGGGCACGATCGCGGTCGAGCTCATGCGCGAGATGGGCTCGGTCGGGTTCGTCTTCGCGTCGGTGGGCGGCGGAGGGCTCATCTCGGGGGTCGGGGGGTTCCTCAAGTCCGGGAGGAAGCCGGTCGCCGTCATCGGGTGCCAGCCCGAGCGGTCCGCCGTGATGAGCGAGTCGGTCAAGGCCGGACGGATCGTCTCCCTCGAGTCCGGCCCGACGCTGTCCGACGCGACCGCCGGCGGCGTCGAGCCCGGGGCCATCACGCTCGACCTCTGCAAGGCCCTCGTCGACGAGTGGGTGCTCGTGAGCGAGGACGAGATCCGCGCGGCCATGCGGCTCGTGTTCGAGAGGCACAGGCTGGTGATCGAGGGGGCGGCGGGCGTCGCCGTCGCCGGGCTCCTTCGGATGCGCGACGCGGTCGCCCGCGTGCCCGGCGCGAACGCCGTCGTCATCGTGTGCGGCGGGAACGTGGACGTGGCCGAGTTCCGGCGGCTCGTGCTGTAGCGCCGCCGGTCGGCGGAAGGAGGGCAGGTGAGCATGCGCGCGCGAAGCAGGCTGTACGGTCTTGTGATCGCGGTCGCGGCCATCGGCTTTCTGGTGGTCCTCGGGGGCTGTCAGCGGAAGACGCCCGAGCCGGCGACCAAGACGCCGCCTCGGGAGCAGGCGGTCGACATCGTCGGAGTCGCCGCGGCGGACGGGTCGTTCGGGACGCTCGTGAAGGCCGTCGGGGCCGCGGGGCTCGCCGAGACGCTCAAGGGCCCCGGGCCGTTCACGCTCTTCGCGCCGACGGACGCCGCGTTCGCGGCGCTTCCGCCCGGCGTGCTGGACGATCTGCTCAGACCCGAGAAGGCCGAGGCGCTCAGGGCGCTCCTTCAGTACCACGTCGTGCCCGGGACGATCCTGGCGACGGACGTCGCGAACATCATCTCGACGGTGACCGTCAGCGGCCGGGAGCTACGGGTGAGCATCGAGGACACCACGGTGATGATCAACGACGCGCGGGTGACGCGGACGGACATCGTGGCCTTAAACGGCGTCGTCCACGCGATCGACAGGGTGCTCACGCCTCCGGCGCGGTAGGGCAGGAGGCAATGTGGAGCAGGAAGGAGGGTCTCGCATGGCACGCTGGACGCTTCTCATGCTGCCGCTTCTCATGCTGGCGCTCCCGGCCTGTCGGGTCGTGGGCGGCGGCCTGCCGGGCTCCGGGACCATCGTGAGCGAGAAGCGCGACGCCACGGGGTTTCGACGCGTGGCGGCGGCCGGCATCGGTACCGTGGTTCTCGTCCGCAGCGCCGAAGAGGGCGTGGTCGTCGAGACGGACGACAACCTGATGGCGTGCGTGCGCACCGAGGTGCGCGACGGCACGCTCTATCTCGACACGGCGGGGAAGGGGAAGCTCTCGAACCCGAGGCCGACACAGGGGGTCACCTTCACGGTCTCGTTCACGAGCCTTGAGGAGATCGCGGTCTCGGGGGCCGCCGACGTCACGGCGGACTCCGTCGAGGCCGCGGCGTTCAGCATCGCCGTGTCCGGCGCGGGCGACGTGAGCGTCGGCAACCTCAAGGCGGAGTCGCTGTCCGTCGCCGTGAGCGGCGCGGGCGACATCGCGATCTCCGGCGCCGTGGGCGCGCAGGAGATCGCCATCAGCGGCGCGGGCTCGTACAAGGCGGCGGACCTCGCGAGCCGCACCGCGGTCGTGGGGATCAGCGGGACCGGCGGCGCCGTCATCTGGGCCACCGAGACGCTCGAGGCGCGCGTGAGCGGCGTCGGCTCCGTCTCCTACTACGGCGAGCCGGTGGTGACGAAGTCCGTGTCGGGCATGGGCGACGTGAAGTCGCTCGGGTCGCGCGGGACGGAGATCTAGCGGAAGGACCGACGGGAGGAGACCCATGCGCGCTCGCGTCGTCGCGTGCGCCCTCGCTCTCGCGGCGTTGCATGCGGCAGCAGCGGGGGCCGGGCGGGACGACGGAACCCCCGCGGACACGGGCGTTGGCGTGGGCGGGGGCCCCCCGCTCGCCGATCGGGTCGCGGGGCTCCTCGCAGGCTCGTTCAGCAGCCGCGCCCAGGCGGAGGCCGACTCCTCGTACTACGACATCAGGCTCGAGATGGCGCCCATCTGGGCCGGGCGGGACGACGGCAGGTGGCTCTACGTCGAGCAGGCGGTCGCAGGCGCCGAGGAGCGGCCATATCGCCAGCGCGTGTACCGCGTGACGGACGACGGGGCGCAGGTCAGAAGCGACGTCTACGTGCTCCCGCGGCCCGAGCGGTTCGTCGGGGCGTGGGGCCGACCGGACGCGTTCGACGCTCTCAACCCGGACTCGCTGTCGCTCCGCGAGGGGTGCGAGGTGCTCCTTCGGCCGCGCGCCGACGGTTCCTTCGAGGGCGGGACGGAGGGACGTGGCTGCGCGAGCGACCTGCGCGGCGCCGCGTACGCGACGTCCACCGTGCTGCTGTCGCCCGACGGGCTCGTCACGTGGGACCGCGGCTTCGACGAGTCGGGCGAGCAGGTCTGGGGCGCCGTGACGGGCGGGTACGTCTTCGACCGCGTGGAGAGAGACCACGAGGCGCGTTGAGCCTGCGGGGGAGCGATCACCCCGCGGCCCGCGGCATCTTCCGGAGGGGATCGGCGTGTCGTCGCTTGAGCTGAGCGTCCGGACGATGGTCGAGAGCGACCTGGCCGCGGTCGCGGAGATCGAGGCCGGCGTCTTCACGGACTGGTACCGGACGCACCGCCGCGAGACGGAAGCGCTCGCCGAGCGGACGCCGCAGGAGCTCCGGTACGCGACGTCGTTCGAGCCCGACGGGAACTTCGTCGCCGTCGCGCGCGAGGGCTCCATCGCCGGGTTCATCTTCACGAGGACGTGGGGGAGCGTCGGCTGGTTCGGCACCTTCGGCGTGCCGACGCAGCTTCAGGGCCTGGGCGTCGGGCGCCGGCTCGTCGAGCGGGCGGTGGCGCATCTGCGCGACCGCTCCGCCACCGTCGGCCTCGAGACGATGCCGGAGAGCGGCGCCAACCTCGGCCTGTACACCCGCGTGGGGTTCCTGCCGTGCGCGCCCACGCTCGTCCTCGAGCTCTCCCTCATCCGCGAGGCCGACCGGTTCAGCGGCCCGCTCCCGGACGGCTGCCGCGTGTGGGACGACGAGGACGCCTGGTCGCGGAGGCGGCTGCTCGGCGGCGTGCGCGAGGTGGGCGACGCCGTCTGGCCGGGGCTCGACCACACCCGCGAGGTCGCGGCGTACCGCGAGCACGGCGTGGGGGAGACGCTTCTGTCGCTCGGGCGCGGCGGCCGCGTGGACGGGTTCGCGCTGCTCAGGACCGCGCCCTTCCGCGAGCACGACACGTCGGGGCGGGCGTACCTCCACGCGCTGGCCGTGCGGCCGGGCGCGGACGAGGAGGCCGCAGTGGACGCGCTGCTCAGGCACGTCTGGCGCCGCGCGACCCGCGTCGGCTTCTCGAGCCTGTACCTGGGCGTGAGCGGGCAGCACCACGCCGCGGTCGCCCTGCTTCTGTCGAGGGGCTTCCTCGCGCGGAGAGCGGCCGTGAGAATGGTCGAGCGCTCCGCGCCCGATGTCGCCTTCCTTCCACAGAGCGCCATCCTCTGCTCGCGCTGGGCGGGCTGAGGGGACGCGCGTCGCCTCGCCGGACCGCGCCGGCCGCCCCGCGGCGCTCCCGGCTACTTCACGAGATGCAGCAGGTCGGAGAGAAGGAAGTGCAGCCTTCCGATGAGGAGGGAGATGCGCGCCATGAGCGTGTAGCCGAAGGACGCGCCGAACGAGATCATGATGAACACGATGCCGACTCTCGCCGCGCCGCCCAGGACGCCCTTGTGGGGCTTCGAGAAGTAGAAGTACAGGATCGTCGAGATGACCCCCACCACGAGAATGAGATTGTTCACGCTCACGACGTTGAACCCGGAGATCGGCAGCAGGGTGGCCTCGATCTGCGGCACCACGAAGCCCTGCAGGTTGCCGGTGACGCCGAGGCCCGCGCCCACGCCCACCGTGAACGCGATGGACCACCGCGACAGCCACGCCGTCCTCGGGAACCACCGCGAGAGCATGATGACGCCGAGCGCGCCGGGGACGAGGAGGATCCACTTCTCGAACCCGGTTTCCCGCTGGAACCCGCCGACGAGCATGGGCCACACGTCGAAGCCCCAGACGTAGATCACCCAGTACCCCGCCGACACGCCCACGTACAGGTGCTCCGCGAACTTGTAGAACGGGTTGTCCTTGTAGAGGAACGAGAGGATCGCGAGCGTCAGAAAGCCCGCAAGCCAGGTCCCGATGATGGTCCCGATGTGGGCCGTCTCCATGTCGTTCCTCTGCCGCCCGCGCGACCGCGCCGCTACGCGGCGGTCTTCCGGCGGACCTTCGTGACGTAGTACCCGACGTTGCCCAGGACGATGAAGACGATCACGAGGATGTGCCCCCACTCCTGGGCCGGCATCCCGCGCGTGCCCAGTCCCGGCCGCCCGGTGAGCGTCTCGTACTCGGCGGCGCCCTTCAGGCCCCCGACGAGGCCGACGATCTGGTTCGACTGAAGGTAGGGATACGCGTCCGGCGCCATGACGGCCGTCGTGCCGAACGCCATGGGGACGCCGAACCGCGCGTTCGCGTAGCGCACCCAGTAGTCCAGCACGGCGCCGTGCTCGAAGCCGAACAGGAGGCTCACGTTGTCGTAGTTGTGGAGGTTCTTCGTGACCTCGAGGTCCCTGATGGGCGTGCCCTGGTAGTCCACGGCGAACACGTCGGCGATCTCGCGGCCCATCGCGATCATGACCGCGATGTACCCGGGCCGGTATCCGAGGTCCACGTAGTCGGTGCCGTACTCCGCGCCGCACTCGGCGGCGACCTCCTCGAGGATCATGTGGCCGAGGGGCAGGCCGATGGCGAGGTGCCCGAGCATGACCACCTTGACGTCCTTCTCGAACGCCTGGCGGAGCACCGAGCGCAGCATCGGCAGGAGCTCGGGCGCCGAGGTCGCGTCGAAGTCGATCGAGACCATGAGAACGTCGCCCGGCTTGAGGGCCTCGACCGCGTCGTACGCGCGGCGCACGGGGGCCGTCGGCGGGATCTCGCCGCCGACCCTGATGAGCAGGGGGATCGCGACGACGACGAGGAGGACGAGGAAGATGATCCTCCTGTCGAGGGCGTTCATCGCGGCCCAGAACCCCTTGCCCTGCTTCTCAGGCACCGGTCGTGCCCTCCGGCGGGCGCCCGCGCGCCCGCTGCCGGTCTACGAGAGGTAGCTCCGCTCGATGCCGAGGATGATGCGGAGCGCCATCGAAACGGCGCCGAGCGCCGCGCCGATCTGAATGCCGCGCTTGGCCGCGAGCTGCGGCCAGTCCATGATCCACTCCTGCGCCGCCGGGAAGAACTGCGAGATGGCCGCGCCGATCGGCACGCGCCCCAGCATGACGATGACCGCCGACACGAGGAGCAGCGTGGCCACCACGTTCCTCGCCCTGAACGCGCGGTACGACGCCGAGGCGATGAAGAACGCGAGCAGCGCGAACATCGTCGCCTGGAGCGGTACGATCGAGTGGGTGTAGAGGTACATGAACGGCGAGAGCATGTGGAACGGGCTTCCGTACCGGGCGAAGCCGATGACGCCGAGCACGACCGTGAGGGCGAGCCCGAGGAGGAGGGCCACGCTGTGCCCCCAGCCCCCGCGCCGCCTCGTCACGATGCGCGAGTGGTGCCTGACGAGGCTGTCCACGCCGAGCAGCATCGTGAACCCGGACACGATGGAAAACCAGACGAGCAGGCGCTGCTCGAGCTCCCCGAAGGGCTCGTGGGGCACGAAGAACGAGACGATGAGGAAGAACCCCGTCAGGAAGGTGATGGTGATGGGAACCGCTCGCTTCATCGTTCCACCCTACGCGCTGGCGAAGAACGCCCGGACGGCGTCGAACGCTCTGCAGAGCGCCGACGAGCCGTCCGGCGTCGCCGCGTATCCGATCGAGCCCAGCACGATCACGACCACGAGGAAGGCCACGATCCACAGCTTGCCCTGGTCCTGGGCCTTGAGGCTCCCGAGCATCACCGGCTCGTGGGAGAGGTAGCTCGACGCCGCGAAGAGCTCCTCGCCGATGAGCGTGTAGTCGCACGCCGCGACGAAGAACGGAAGCTGCGAGGTCTCCTTCGTGCCCGAGATCTGGATCGCGCCGATCTCGTAGCCCGTCTCGGCGAGGATGAGCGATTCCGCGGCGAAGTAGCCGAGGAGGAACACGGCCTCGGGCCGCTCGCGGAGCATGATGCCGTCCACGCCGGCCGTGTACCCGAACTGGTCGTACGTGAGGTAGGAGATCCTCGACGGATCGTAGAGGTCGGCCTGCCCGACCTCCGTGTAGGCCTGCTTCACGATCTCCTGCGCCGTCGTCATGACGATGGCGTCGGAGCAGGGGACGATGAGGGGCGTGCCGTGCTGCGCGACCTTCTTCGCGACGTGGCCCAGGATGGTGAGCGCCGCGAGCGTGCCGATCTCGCTCACGGTCTCGATGCCCGGCACGAAGAGCACGGGGCGGCCCATCTCCGTCGCGCGGCCGACCGCGTCGTCCACCGCGTCCAGCCCGGGGATCTTGCGCACGAAGAGATCGATCCCCCTCCGTGCGCGCGCGATCTGGATGAGCACGGCGCCGCAGAAGAGGACGCCCACGACGAACGTGGAGAGGCGCGACATCGAGAACCACTGCGCGGAGGCGACGGCCGGCGGGCAGGCGTCGGAGTCCTGCGCGCCCGCCGCCGTCACCGTGCGCACGATGTACTGGTAGGGGACGCCGTCGGCGGCCTCGCCGTCGACGAACTGCCGGTCGCCAGCCGACGCCTCGCCGACGACCCGCGGCTCCTCTCCCGCCGCGTAGCGCAGGATCTCGTAGCGGAGGATGGGCGGGCCCTTCGGTTCCTCGGAGAACGCGCCCCAGGTGACGCGGAGCTGGCCGCCCCCGTCGTCCGGAACGTCCCCCGCGGCGACGTCGCACACGACGGGGATCGCGAGCGTGTCGGCCGACGGCGCGTCGTGGGCCGTCTGTGCGAAGGCGTCCCCGCCCGTGAGGGCAAGGACGCCTGCTCCGAACGCTATGGTCAGGCACCGGGTGAACGGGCGCCTGGCTGTGGCCGGAACCCTCACGGTGCTCGAGGCTCCTTCGTCGGGTTCGGTGCGCCGCTGCGCGCGGTGCCGGTCGGCGCCGCGCCGGTCTCGGCACAGTCTGCCACAGGGTCAGATTCGCTTCAAGGTCTTTTCCAGGCTCTCGGCGCCCCGGTCCGCCTCCTCGGCGGAGAGCGTGATCGGCGGCCTGCACCGGACGGCGATGGGTCCGGACGGGATGGCCATCGTGCCGTTCTCCCGGAGCTTCGCGAGGACCGCGTTCCGCATCTCGGTCGTCGGGAGGTCGAACGCGCACATGAGCCCCAGCCCGCGCACGTTCGTCGCCTTCTCCCCGGACGCCTTCACCGCGGTCTGAAGGCCGGCGAGCAGGCGCTTCCCGACGGCGGCGGCGTTCTCGACGAGCCGCTCCTCGTGGATGATCTCCAGGTACCGCTGGCATCGGACCATGTCGACGAGGTTCCCGCCCCACGTGGAGTTGATCCTCGAGGCGACGACGAACACGTTGTCCGGCGCCTCCATCACCCGGTCGGAGACCATGATGCCGCAGACCTGCGTCTTCTTCCCGAACGCCACGATGTCCGGCGTGATGCCGTGCTGCTGGAAGCACCACATGGTGCCCGTCAGGCCCATGCCGGTCTGGATTTCGTCGAAGATGAGCATGACGCCCTTCTCGTCGGCGATCCTCCTGAGCTCGCGGAGGAACTCGCTGCGGAAGTGGTTGTCGCCGCCCTCGCCCTGGATGGGCTCGATGATGATGGCCGCGACGTCGGCCGGGTCCTCCTCGATCGCGCTCCGGATCTGGGCGAGCGCCTCGGCCTCGCGAGCCTTGACGTCCTCGAGGTTCTTCCCCTCGAGCGGGAAGACCGCCTTCGGGTTGAGCACGCGCGGCCAGTCGAACTTCGGGAAGTACTTGGTCTTGTTCGGGTCCGCCGTGTTCGTGAGCGACAGCGTGTACCCGGACCGCCCGTGGAAGCACTGCTGGAAGTGGATGACCTTCGTGCCCTTGAGACGCTTCTCCGGCGCGTCGGGCGGGTTCACGCCCGCGGCGATGTTCTTCCGGATCTTCCAGTCGAACGCCGTCTTGAGCGCGTTCTCGATGGCGAGCGCGCCGCCCTCGATGAAGAAGAGGTGGGGGAGCTCCTGAGGCGCCGCGAGGCGCCCGAACGTGTCCACGAACTCGGCCATCTCGACCGTGTAGAGGTCCGAGTTGGCGGGCTTGTTGACCGAGACCCGGGCGAGCTTCTTCAGGAAGCCGGGGTGCAAGAGGCCCGGGTGGTTGTAGCCGATGGGCGACGAGGCGAAGCACGTGAAGAAGTCGAGGTAGCTCCTGCCCGAGCGGGCGTCGTGGAGGTAGCTCCCTCGGCTCTTCTCGAGGTCGAAGACGATGTCGAACCCGTCGGCGAGCATGTGTGCCGCGATGGTGTCGTGCACCTTGTCGGGCGTGATGCCGGGGTTCCTTGCAGGCTGCTTCGTCATGCGGGCTCCTCCGTTCGAATCCGCCGTGTGGCGGCGTCTCGGGGCGCTCGGGCGTCTGCAGGCCGCTCCGGGGCGCCTGGCTCGCGAGCGCGCATCCAACATGGGGTCAGAACGAGGAATATAGCCGCTTTTCAGCCGCGTGTCTACAGCGAAACCCGGGGGGAGAAGAGGATGCGGAGGAGCGCGGGCGGGACAGCCCGCCCGCCGACGAGGGCGGCCGCCTCGCGCGGGTCCTTCACGCCGTCCTCCGTGATCAGTCCGGCGGCGAGCGAGAGGGGGACGATCTCGAAGGAGCGGTTCTCGACGGAGACGCCGGGCGGTGGCGACGGCAGGATCTCCGCGCCGTCCCGCGGCCGGTCCGGGCGGCCGCGCAGCGCCTCCGCGATGAAGCGGTCCGGCGGGGCGGCGACGTAGAGCGGCACGCCCGCCTCGCGCGCCGCGAGCGCGAGCGGATAGGTGCCCACCTTGTTCACGAAGTCGGACTCCGACACGCTGTCGGCTCCGACGAGGACGAGTCCCGCGCCGCGCGCGAGACCGGGCAGGGCCGCGTCGGTCACGAGCGCGACCGATGAGCCGCCGCGCGAGAGCGCCTCCGCGAAGGCGACGCCCTCGAGCGCCGGCCGAGACTCCGAGAGGAGGACGCGCGGCGGTGCCCCCGCCTCGGCCGCGGCTCGTATGATGGCCGCCACCGCCGCGCTCGCGCTCGTCGTGACGACGGGCGCCCCGCCCGCGCGCTCGCGGAGGAGCGCGGCGCCATGCCGGGCGAGCGCGGCGAGGGCCTCGTCGGCCCGTTCGGCGGACAGCTCGCACTCCACGCGCGCGGTCTGCGCGACCGCGTCGACGGAGAGCCCCGAGAGCACCGCGCGTTCCGCGGCGGCGAGGACGCGGCCCGCCACGTGGACGACGGGGGCCATCTCGCGGTGCGCGCCGACGACCGCCCGGCACGCGGCCTCGATCTCGTCCCAGAGCGAGCCGGGGTCGGCGGCCGCGGACGACGCCGCCAGCTCCGAGAGCCGCTCCGCGAGCGCGCGCGCGATCGCAGAGGCGCCCGAGCGGTTGTCGCGTGTCAGGTCGTCGAGCGTCACGCGTACCTCGAGATGGCGTCGATGGGGTCGAGCCGCGCAGCCATGGCCGCGGGGTAGAGGCCGAACACCAGGCCGATGACGACGGCGAAGGAGATGCCGAGCGCGGCCCCGATGCCGGACACCGGGATGACGAAGTCCTGGCCCGCCATCGCCGCGCCGAACGTGATCAGTCTGCACAGGCCGGCCCCCAGGCCGAGCCCGGCGAGCCCCCCGACCGCGCTCACGGTCACCGACTCGACGAGAAGCTGGCGGAAGATGTCGGCGTCCGAGGCCCCGACGGCCTTCCTGATCCCGATCTCCCGCAGGCGCTCGTTCACCGAGATGATGAGCACCGAGAGGAGCCCGATGCCGCCGACGAGGAGCGAGACGGCGGCGATGCTCCCGAGGATCGTGTTCCAGGTGCGGGTGACCCGGTTGACGCCCTCGACGGCCTCCGCGATGTTCGCGGCGACGTTCTCGATCTGGAAGTCCTCCACCATGCGGTGCTCGCGGAGCAGCGTCGCGTGGACCTTCTCGTAGGCCGCGGCGATGTCGGTGCCGTCGGCCAGCCTGAGCGCGAAGTAGGAGATGCCTCGGGAGCCCGTGAGGTAGTGCTGGGCCGCCGTGATCGGAACGTAGATCCGCTCGTGGAACTCCCCCTGCCCGGAGTCGCCGAACATCGGTGAGAACTCCTTCATCCGGAGGACGCCGACGACGCGGAACGTGACGTCGCGGAGCAGCACGTCGCGGCCGACCGCGTTGGCGTCGCCGAAGAGCTTCACCTTGATGAGCTCCCCGAGCACGCACACCCTGGCGTGGTTGTCCACGTCCGGCCAGCCGAGGATGCGCCCCTCGCCGATCTCGAGCTTGAGGATGGGGAAGCCGTCCGGCGTGACCCCGAACACCTCCGTGTGGCGGGCCTCGCCGCCGACGCGCGCAACGAGCCGGCTCTCCCGCGTGGGGCAGATGTGCGCGATCTCCGGGACCTCTCTTCGAAGGACCTCGGTGTCGGCGAGCGTGAGCCCCTTCGACGCCTTGAGATTCGCGAGGTTGTTCGGGTTGTTCGGCGGCATGTTCGAGATGAAGAAGACGTTGTCGAAGCCCAGCCTGTCCATGTCGGCCATGATGCGGCCGCTGATCCCGCCGACGAACGAGTGCATCGCGACGACCGACGCCACGCCGACGATGATGCCGAAGAGGGTGAGCCCCGAGCGCAGCTTGTGCGTCCGGATGGACGAGAGCCCTCCCAGCACGCTTTC
>VGIX01000034.1 GCA_016867725.1 Candidatus Effluviviaceae Genus I sp. | reverse complement strand
GCCGCCGGTCCCAGAGCCCTCGACGCTGCTGCTGCTCGGAACGGGTCTCCTGGGCGCCGGCGCGGTCCTGCGCAGGCGTGTGCGGGGCTAGCCGGTTCTCGGCACGGGTCTCATGGAGGCGGGGGCGCGAGCCCCTGCCTTCTTCTTTGCCTACGGCATCCGCCCGGCGGGGTCGGGTGCTCCCTGCGCCGGCTTGGTCCGCAGCCGGCCGATCCTGACGTAGGTGCTCCGCGCGCGGGCCACCTCGGTTCCGTCGGGCCTTGCAAGCAGCGCTTCGAGCTTCCGCAGCTTCCCTCGTCCCGCGACAAGCCGTCCCGTCACGCGCAGTGGCTCGCCGACCCGGGCGGGGCTTACGAATCTGACGACGAGCTCGGCCGTCAGGGCGAGCTCACCCATCTCGTTGAGCACGGTCACCATGGCCTCGTCGAGCACGGTCGAGACGATCCCGCCGTGCACGATGCCCTCGTAGCCCTGGAACGCCTCGTCGAACACGACGTCCGCCGCGGCCTCGCCGCCGTCGAAGTCGAACCGGAGGCCCAGGCCGCGGCTGTTCCTCGTGCCGCACGCGAAGCACATGCCGTCGTCCGTGCCCATCGCAGCCCCCTCGTCTCAGTCGCCGCCGTCGTCGAGCGGCGCGGCGGGCGTTTCGATCAGCGTCCGCGCCTCGTCGAGGCGGTCCGCCGGCACGGCGATGCCGACGGCTCCGAGTCCGTCGACGGTGACGGCGTACAGCCTGGTGGCGGGTTCCATGCGAAGCTCGACCGGGATGCCGGCGGCCTCGAGCATCGACCTGATCGCCTGCGCCTCCATCTCGCCGCCGGCCGTGTACACGACGCGGAGATCCGCGCCGCGGTCCCTCACTTGCTCCGACATGCTCGCCCCCTCGCGTCTCGTACTGCCGTCTGACATCCGCGCAGCAGTATAGCCCACGCGGGTCGGTGAGTGCGAGGCGCAGCCGCGGGCCTTGACCGATCCGCCCGCATGTGATACCACATTCACCATGCGTCCCCGGCGCTTCTCGAACCGCGAGATCGCGCTTCTCGGCCTCATGGCGGCCCTCTGGAGCGTCGTCGAGATCACCCTCGGCGGCATGATCAAGGCCTGGCGGATCCCGTTCGGAGGCGCGGCCCTGGCCGCGTGCGGCGTGGCGGTGCTTCTGACCGCCAGGGCGAGCGTGCCCCGCGAGTGGTCGTCGCTGCTCATCGGCGCCACGACCGCCGGGATCCGGCTCGCCTCGGGCTTCGGAGGGGCCCTTTTCGCGGCGATCGGCATCCTTGCTGAGTCGGCCATCGTCGAGGCCGTGCTGAGCTCGGGGCCGCTGAGCTCGCGCCCGAGGCGGATGGCCGCGGGGGGGCTCGCGCTCCTCTGGGCGCTCGCCCATCCGTTCGTGGTCCAGGGGTATCTCGCCGGCCTGGGGCCGGCGGCGGTATTCCGCTTCACGATCGCGCCCCTCATCGGGGGAGACCACCCGGCCTCGGCGAGGGCGGCCGCGGCGCTCCTCGCGCTCGCGGCGCTCCACGTCGGGCTCGGCGCGGCCACGGTGTGCTTCGTCGACAGGGTGCTGCTGGCGCCCGGAGCACGGGCGGGCCGCGGGCCGCTCGGTCGTGTCGCAGACTCCGGGCGGCGCGGGTTTCCCTCGGACCGGCAGGGGATCTGAGATCGCGCTCGCGAGGGGTCCCTGCCAGCACGTCGCGCCCGGAAGCGGCGAGGCATCGCACGCATCAGAATCACATGGCGCCCGCTCGCCGGCCGCGGGCGGGGCACGGGGTCAGAGCGGCCGCACTGGTGGGGAGAACGCGCATCAGGAGCTGCACTATGAGACGGTCGGTTAGGTATCTCGGTGTGTGGACAGGCATCGCGGCGCTTGCGACGATCGCCGTGAGCGCCGTCGTCGGCGTGTCGGACACGCCGGTGTACGTGGAAGGCGAGGACTTCGTCAGCTACGCGTGGCACAACCTCGGCGGCGCCGACATCCGCATCGAGTGGTGCTCCGGCGCGAGTCAGGGATACGCGGCAGGCGGGCTGGACGTCCCCGGCGAGTGGATCATGCTGAAGGTCGACTTCCTGCGCTCCGGGTGCTACGAGCCGCACGTCATCTACCAGGCAGGATACGGCGACACGGTCTCGTTCAACGTCAAGGTACTCGACGAATCCGCCCCCGGCGGGTCGGTGACCTCCGCGTTCACCGCCACCGGGTGGGGGTTCGGCTGAGGCCCCTTCTTCGACGCTGCCGGGAGCAGCGACATCTGCGTGGACGAAGGGACCTACATCTTCTTCGTCGAGCACGTTTCGGGGGGGCTGTTCATGGTGGACTACGTCTCGTTCGCGTCGGTCGAGAGCCCGGTCGAGGCGCGGAGCTGGGGGAGCATCAAGGCGATGTATCGGTAGGCGTGCCGTGCTGACGGCCGAGGGAGTCCGAGAGGGGGAGACATGCGTCCGTTCCTGGTGACAGCCGCCCTGTGCGTCCTGGCGACCGCCTCCTCCGCTCTCACGCCCGTGGACGTGGGCGATCCCCCGCGCACGTACGGGCACTTCCTGAACGCCGGCGAGGCGGCCCTGTGCCGTGCTGGGGCCGCGACCGGGGGCCTGGAGTCGTTCTTCCGGAATCCAGCCTGCGTCGCCGACGTGCGTGCCGTGTCCGGTCAGGCGACGGCGCGCGTGGTGACGACCTCACGCGACCACCTGGGTGAGGGGGCCGAGGGCCTGAGCGCGGAGGACGGCGCCTTCCTGCTCTCGCAGGTGGCCGCTGTCAAGCGGTCGGGCTCGTGGGTGTTCGGGTTCGGGTACACGGCGCCGTCATCGAGGAGTCTCAGGTTGACGGGGACCGTCGGCGAAGCCTCGGGGCGCGAGCTGTATGACGGCACGTTCGAGGGCGGACTCCGGTACTTCGAGATGGTGTTCGGGACGCGCATCGGCCGGGACGGGCGGGGGTCCATCGGGTTCGCCTCGGGGCTCGTGAACCTGACGGAGTCGGTTCGCGAGGCCGTCGGGCAGACCCTGGAAACCGCGGAGGTGACGGGCTCGGCGACCTCAATGGCCGCCGGGATCACCTACGAGGCCACCGACCGCGTGACCCTCGGAGCCGGCTACCGGTGGGGCACGCGCATCGGCGTTCGGGGCGACTGGTATGACGACGTGGGGCGCACGGGGTCGTCGCACACACAGCCGACGATCGTTGCGGGGCTCACGGTGCGCGCGACGAAGGACATCGCGCTGCACGGCTGCTATCTCAACGAGGGCTGGGGCGCCGCGACGGCGACGCTCTCGGCCTACGAGGAGAACGACGGCCGGCGCGACGAGTTCGACGGGTCCGTCGCGAGCGTCGCGCTCGGGGCCGAGGCGGCGCTCATGGGCGGGAAGCTGACGCTGCGCGCCGGCGGGGCGACGAGGGTCGCCCCGGATGCCGCCGACGGCGGCATGCCTCAGTGGGCGGCCGGCATCGGCGGCTCGTACCGGTTCAGCGGGTACGCTCTGGACGGCGCCGTCGTGCGCGAGCGCCACGAGGTGGACGGCATGGGGGGCACGATCTCGAACTACGGCCTCTATCTGACGGTCTCGTACGACCTCTAGGCGCCGGCCCTCGGCGTGGTAGGAAGCCGGACGGTCGCCACCTGGGAGGTGTCGCATGAAGGCCATCGTGCTCGCCGCGGGGAAGGGGACGCGCATGGGCGAGATCACCGACGCGATCCCCAAGCCCATGGTCGAGATCGGCGGCAGGCCGATGCTCTGGCACCTGCTCAAGGCGCTCCTGGGCGCAGGCGTGGACGAGACCGCCATCGTCGTCGGCCACCGGGGCGACCGCGTCCGCGCCTACTTCGGCGACGGCGCCGACGTCGGTGTGCGCATCTCCTACTTCGTGCAGGAGGTCCAGGATGGGACGGGGAGGGCCGCCGAGCCGGCGAGGGCATTCGCGGGCGACACCCCCTTCTTCCTGACCTACGGGGACATCGTCACGGAGCCCGCGGTCTACCCGGCGATGACCGAGGACTTCTCGCGGACGCGGACGGACCTCCTCATGGCCGTGCGTTCCGTGGACGATCCGAGCCGCTGGGGCGCGGTGACGCTCGATGGAGACCGCATCACGCGCATCATCGAGAAGCCGCCGCCGGGGGCGCTCGGCACGAGCTGGGTCAACGCCGGGATCTTCATCGCCGCGCCGGCGCTCTTCAGCTACACCGCCCGCCTCGAGCTGTCGCCGCGCGGGGAGTACGAGCTCACCGACGCGGTGCGCATGATGATCGAGGACGGCCGCTCCGTGCGCGCGTTCAGGATGGAGTCGTACTGGCGCGACGTCGGCACCCCCGAGGACCTGGCCGCGGCCGACAACGAAGTCGGCGGCGGGCCGCGCTAGCGCGTTTCGAGTGGAGGCCTTCCGATGACTCGATGGACGCGGGTTGCTCTCGGTGCGCTCGCGCTCGCGGTCGCCGTGAGCGGCTGCGGCAAGAGCTATGATCTGGAAGCGGTGCGCGTGCGCGCCGACGAGATGAGCGCCAGGATCCTCGAGGCGCTGTACGACTCGTCGTCCCGGGGCAGCCCTTCGAGGGTCGCGGAGATCATGTCCGAGTACGAGGACCTGGCCGATCCGGCCCTTGCGAGGCACGTCGCGAAGCTGCGGGACCGCGAGGCCGGCCCGCGAGCGCGGAAGCAGCTGGACTACCTCTTCTTCGACATCGTCGGCACCGTCGCCTACCGGGAACTCGCTCTGATCGGCGATCGCATCGCGGACCTCGAGGCCGAGGGCGTCGTGCGCGTGAACGGGGAGGACATCGCCTACCGCGATCTCGGCGTGAGGCTCTTCAACGAGACCGACAGCGCGCGTCGCGAGAGCCTGTACATCGCCCAGGGACGCTTCGACGTGAAAACGACGAACCCGCTGCGGGCGGAGATGGTCAGCCTCGGACGCGAAGAGCTGCGCCGCTACGGCTACACCGACCTCGACGCCATGGAGGCGGAGCGGCGGGGTCTGGACTTCGACGACTTCGAGCGCCAGGCCGGCGAGTTCCTGAGCGGCACGCGGGACATGTACTGGGAGCTGTCGAACGAGGCGGCGCGGCGCGTGTTCGGCGTCGGGGTCGCGGAGGTGAGCGACTACGACCGGGGGCGGCTCTTCCGCGGCGAGGAGTACGACAGGTACTTCCCGCCCGAGCGCATGCTGCCGCTCATGCGCCGGACCCTCGCCGGCATGGGCATCGACCTGAGCGCGATCCCCGCCATCAGCATCGACGACAGCGATCGCCCGGAGAAGGAACCGCGGGCGGCGGCGTACCCCGTCCGGCCGGGGAAGGACGTGCGCATTCTCATGAAGCCTCTGGGCGGCGTAGCGGACTACGAGACGCTGTTCCACGAGATGGGCCACGCGCTCCACGACGCGCTGGCGACCGTCACTGAGTACGAGTTCCTCAGGCTCGGCGACTACGGCACGACCGAGACCCACGCGTATCTGCTCGAGGGCCTCCTGTCGGAACCGCTCTTCCTGCAGACGAGCGGGCTCATTCCGGACGCCGCCGTGAGGACGCGGTTCCTGCGGCAGCAGCTGTTCGACGACCTGGCGGGCGCGCGGTACTACGCGGCGCTCTTCGGGTACGAGCGGGCCCTGCACCGGGGAGGCCTCACGGACGAGGAGCTCGTGGCGGCGTACAGGGAGCGCATGGAGACCGCGCGGCTGGTGCCGCTGGCCCACCCCGACTTCGGGTACCTGTCGAGCAACGAGGACTTCTACGGCGTGAACTACCTCGAGGCGTGGTTCCTCGCCGCGCAGGTGCGCGCGGTGCTGCGCGAGCGTTTCGGCGAAGCCTGGTGGACCAGGACCGAGGCGGGGGACTTCCTGAGAGAGCTCTGGGCGTACGGGGCCGAGCTTTCGCCCGTCGAGATCGCGCGGCTGATCGGGCACGAGGGCATCGACCCGATGGTCTACCGGAGAGAGATCGAGAAGGGGTTCAACGAGTATCGGTAGGCAGCGCGCCGGTTGTCTCGTCCGCGGCTGAGCATCCGCCCGCCCCGCACAGGCGGTAGCCGATGCCCCTGACGGTCTCCACGACCTCGCGCCCCGTCGCGGTGTGGAGCTTGCTGCGGAGCCGGCTCACCAGCACGTCCACGGTCCGTCCGATCACGTGCTCGCTTCCGTCCCAGACGAGGTTCCTGATCTCGTCCCGCGTGCAGGTCCGCTCGGCATGGAGCGCGAGAACCTGAAGGAAGCGGCACTCCCTCTGGGTGAGCGCGATCGTCTTGCCGTCCACGAGCGCCGTCAGCCGCGCCGGGTCGATCCTGAGCGGTCCGGCCGCGACCGGCTGCGAGAGCGCCGCCGGATCGGGAGGGGCGCCGTCGTCGAGGAGCGAGTTCACAAGCGTGACCACCTGGTCCACGTGGGACCAGCGGAACAGGTGGTGCTCGTCGTCGTCGTGGTGGTCGTCGCCGGACGCTCCGGGCCCCGACGTGATGACCGCCCGCACGCCTTCTCCGTGGTCGCCCGACTCGAGGATGCGCACCAGGTCCCTGCCGCCGATGTCCGGCAGCACGGCGCCCACGAGGACGAGGTCCGGCCTTTCCATCTGCACGGAGCGCAGCGCCTCGCGTCCCGTGCCGGCCTCCACCGTGCCGTATCCGGACGCTCTGAGAGCGCAGACCAGCCGGGCCCTCGCCTGGGGGTCGCGCTCCACGATCATGACTCGTCTGCAGCTGGGCATGCGGCCTCGCGCTAGGGGTCTTCCGGCCCTTGAACCGTCGCGAATCGGGCTTGCTGGCATCGAGTTTGCAAAGAGCGTGCCGAAACCTCATGCGCGGCGGCAGCCATCCGGGCGCCGCTTCGCTCCGAGAAGCGGGCCCTCTGGCGGCCACGGGCCCGCAGTTCATGAGCTGTGCTCATGACCGCTGCGCGGGCCCGCCGCCGGGCAGGCCGTGTTTGACCGGTGGGGGTGCGTCGGGTAGAGTGTTGCGGCGCCGCTCCCCGGAACGACGGGGAGCGACGCCACATGGCGCACGGGGGAGGCAAGGCCGCGCGGGACTGGACCTTCAGGGCGCGGGGGGCGAGAGATGGTCTCATGGCCGTGGCAGGCTCTGCGCTACGCTGCGGAGAACCGGGAGCGCATCCTGAGAGAGCTCTCGGAGTTCGCGAGCATCCCGTCCATGTCGAGCGACCCGGCCAGGGTGGAGGACATCCGGTCGGCCGCCGAGTGGATGGCCCACCGCTTCCGCGTCCTCGAGTTCCGTAGGGTCGAGGTCCTGAAGACCGCGGGACATCCCGTCGTGCTCGCCGAGGCTCCGGCCGTCGGGAAGCCGGCGGGGACGGTCATGGTGTACGGCCACTACGACGTGCAGCCGCCGGACCCGCTCGGCGACTGGAAGACCGACCCGTTCGCCGCGACGCAGGTCGGCGACTACCTCCACGCGCGCGGCGTGTCCGACATGAAGGGTCAGATCATCGCGTGCCTTGCGGCCACCGAGGCGGCGCTCAGCACGGGCGCGCTCCCGGTGACGGTGAAGTTCCTGATCGAGGGCGAGGAGGAGATCGGATCGCCGAACCTCGGTCCCTTCCTCAAGGAGCACGCGGACCGACTGGCCTGCGACCTCGCGCTCAACTGCGACGCGGGCATGCTCGGCGCCGAGATCCCCACGATCGTCTACGGCCTGCGGGGGATGCACCAGTGCGCGCTCGCCGTTCGCGGGCCGCGGCGCGACCTCCACTCGGGCGGGTTCGGCGGCATCGTTCACAACCCCATCCATGCGCTGTCGTCGCTCATCGCGAGTCTCCACGACGAGGACGGGCGGGTGACGCTCCCGGGCTTCTACGACCGCGTGAGGCCGATCTCGCCCGAGGAGCACGAGGAGATGGCCCGGCTGCCGGTGGGCGAGTCGGCCTACGTCGAGGAGGCGGGCGTCCCGCGGCTCTGGGGCGAGCCGGGCTTCCTGCCGACCGAACGCGTGAGCGCGCGGCCGGCGCTGGACGTCGTCCAGGTGAGAGCGGGCAGCCCGAAGTCGGCCATCCCGGCGGAGGCGGTCGCCCTCGTGACCATGCGGCTCGTGCCCGACCAGGTCCCGGAGGAGCTCGCGGCGTCGCTCGAACGGCACGTCGCGTCCCACGCGCCCGACACCGTGTCCTGGGAGATCAGGAACGCGCGGGGACACCCGCCGTCGCTCACGGACCGCGGCAGCGCCGGCGTGCGCGCGCTCGCCAAGGCGCTCGAGACGGTCTGGGAGAAGCCGCCCGTGTACCACCGCGAGGGGGGAAGCATCAACGCCGTGGGCGAGATCCAGAAGGTGCTGGGAACCGACTCGGTGCTGACGGGCTTCTCGCTCCCCGGCGACAACGTGCACGGACCGAACGAGCGGCTCCACCTGCCCACGTGGGACCGCGGCATCGCCGCGCTCATCCACTTCCTCTCGAACCTCGCGACCGCCTAGAGCGCCCAGGGGCCCGAGGGACACGCGAGTGAAGCCGGACCGCCACACGCACTCCTGCCTGTCGACGCCCCGCGGCGTCACCTGGCTCTCCGTGGTCGTGAACCTCGCGCTCTCGGCGGCGAAGGTCGCCGCCGGCATCCTGTGCAACAGCCAGACCATCATCGCCGACGGCGTGCACAGCCTCTCGGACCTCGTCACGGACGCCGCCGTGCTCGCGGGACTCCGCGTTTCCGGCAAGCCCGCGGATGCCGACCATCACTACGGCCACATGCGCTTCACGACGCTCGTGAGCATGTTCGTCGGCGCGGCGCTCGTCGCCACCGCCGCGTGGATCGCCGTGAAGGGCATTCTCACGCTCCGCGAGGCGGACCGGGCGGTCAGCGCGACGGCGCCGTTCTGGATCGCCGTCGCCTCGATCGCCGTGAAGGAGGGCATGTACCGCCAGACCGCCCGCGTGGGCAGGCGCGCGGGGGACGTCTCGGTCGTCGCGAACGCCTGGCACCACAGGAGCGACGCATGGACCTCGGTGGCCGCCGCCGCGGGCCTTGCGGCCGTCGCCGTCGGCGGCCCCGGCTGGGCGTTCATCGACCACGTCACCGCGGTGGTCCTCGCCAGCTTCCTGGGCGTCATCGGCGCGAAGATCCTGTACGAGAGCGGGGGAGAGCTCGTGGACCGCGCGCCCGACGCGCGGACGCAGGCTGCCATCGAAGCGGTAATCGCCACGACCGACGGCGTCCGGGGTTACCACACCGTGCGGGCCCGCCGCATCGGGGGCAAGGTCGTCGTGGACATTCACATCCACGTGAGCCCGGACCTCACGGTCCGTGAGGGGCACGACGTGGCCTCGCTCGTCACACGGCGCCTCCTCGAGTGCGAGCACGGCATCGTCGAGGTCGTCGTGCACGTCGAGCCCGAGGACGACGTCCACGAGGGGATCCTGGCGTGAGCGGCGGGCGGCCGGGGCCCGGCCCTCGCCGCGACGCAACCTGCGATCGCGCTCACCGCCCCGGGGCCGCGAAAGCGTCGGGCCCGGCCAGGATGCGGTCGAGCGCGGAGTTCGGCACGACGTAGATCGTCTCCCGGTCCGGCGTCATCGCCGGCCGGGCCTCGCCCTCGAGCTTCCCGAACAGGATGCGGAGCGTCCGCCCGTCCGCGAGCCCGATGTCGACGAGCGCGGGCCGCCTCTCGCCTTCGGGATCGAGCCCGCACTCCGCGGGCGTCCGATCGTCGGCGAACGCAACGGCCCTGAGCGCGGCGAGGGAGAGAAGCGCGCGCTCGACCGCCTTCACGTCGGCCGGCCCGCCACCGGGGCCTTCGATGTGCCAGCGGCCGTCGTCGCGCACGGAGAGCGAGACCGGGGGCGCGCCGCCCCCGATGGTGAGTCTTCGAGTCGCCTGGACATCGAACCTGAGCGGCCTCCGGTCGCGCCAGGCCGCCGCCTCGACGGGATACACCGACGCGAGCGCGCCCGGCGCGAGGTAGACGCGGTCGTCTCCCGGCACCCGCACGCACGTCCCCATGTCGCGTGGGCCGGGCCTTCCGAAGACGAACTCGACCGTCCCCGCTGGGCCGGCCAGCGAGACCCGCGTTCCGAGTGAGTCGGTCACGCCGAAGAGGAAGTGCTTCCCGGCGACGACCGACGCGACGTCGGCGCGCGAGAGCCGGGCCGCGGACCAAAGCGCCCTGCGCACGAGCGTGGTGTCGGCGTGCCCCGCTCGGAGCCCCTCGATGAGCCAGTCGTCGCCGCGCCGGGCGAGCGCGACGCGGCCGCCGGGCGCGACCACGGTCACGCGGTGGACCTCCGCCGGCGCGAGCGCCGGCAGGAGCGGCGCTCCGCCGCTCCCGGCGCCCGGGCCGCGGCCGAGCGGCCCCCTGACGAGGAGGTACGCCGCCGCGGCGAGCGCGAGCGCGAGCACGATGACCTTCCGGCGCTTCACGGCTGCCTGGCCTCCGGCCGCCGCGCGCCTGGCGCCCTCGCGCGGCGCCTGCGCCGGGCGGCCCGCGCGAGCCCGGCGAGGACGACGCCCGCCGGGCCCGCGTAGCTCCCGAGCGCGACGGCGAGCGCCCGCTCGCCGTCGCCGACGCCCTTGAGCGGTCGGTCGGTGACCTGTCTTGCTCGGATCTCCGCCAGCGTGTCGCCCAGCGTGAGCCAGTCAACGATGTTGAGAAGGAACGGGAGGCTGCTCTCGAACTCCCCGAGCAGCGCGTTGTCGAACATCCGCGCGTTCCCGACGACGACGAGCCGCGTCGGGGCGCCGGTCGAGATGCGTCCCTCGGGGTCCGTGAACTCCACCCTTCCGTCCCGCTCCCTGATCACCGGGCCGCCCGCGAAGGCGCTCGTGAGGCGCCCTGAGATCGCGACGGCGAGCGGCAGGCGCCCGCCCGCTCCGGCCGCGATGGCCTCCGCAGCTTCCGGCGGGGGAGAGAGCTCCGGCGGGGGCCTGAGGTCGCAGAACGCCGGGACCGTCCAGGAGCGCTCCGACGACCTCGCGAGCACCGTGATCTCGGCATCTCCGGGTGGCGGCTCGGCGACGCTGATCGAGGACGTCCACGGGAACGGCAGCGCGTCGAAGCCGGCGACCACCGGGTGTTCTCTCGCGATGCCCGGTCTCACGGCCATGGGCCAGTACGGGTAGGGGACCATCATGCGCATCTGCCCCGAGACGAAGGCGGCGGGCGCGTTCGACGTGTCCACGACCAGGTCGGGCTGCACGAGCGCGCCGTATCGACCGACGAAGTCGAACACGTTGCCGGGGCCTGTCTCCGCTCGAAGCTCTCCGGTCGCCAGGACCCGCGCGCCGTCCAGCAGGAAGAGCGCGCGCCCGCCCCGCATCAGGAACTGGTCGATCTCGAAGAGCTCGGCGTCGGGCGCGTGGCCGGGACCGGCCACCACGAGCGTTATCACATCAGTCCCGACGGCGAGGTCGCCGGCGCTCACCTCGCGCACCTCGTAGGTCTCGCCGAGCGCCGCCGCGGCCGCCGAGTACTCGGTTCCGATCGACCGCTCGCCGTGGCCGACGAGGACGCCGACGACCGGGCGTCGCTCCATCGTGACCTTGAGGATGGCCGACACGAGGTCGTACTCCAGGCGGCCCGGGTCGCCGATGAACGGGATCGCCTCCAGACGGTCCTCGAACCGCACCGTCATGCCGGCGTACGCCGCGCGCACCTCGGCCCTGTCCTTCTCGATCGCCTGGAACTGGACGGGCATGACGCCCGACTGCTGCGCGCGCGCCTCGGTCTCCGCGTCGCGCGCCGGGTCGACGACGCTCACGCGGACCCGCTCCCCGCCGTAGGCCCTGAACTCGTCGAGGACGTCCTCGATCCGCGTGCGAAACCCGGTGAGGTGTCGCGGGAGGTCGTCGCTCAGGTACACCGTGACCGTGATGACGTCGCCGACCGAGGCGAGGAGTTCCCTCGTCGACCTCGAGACGGTGAACTCCTTCTTCTCGGTGAGGTCCACGCGCGCGAAGCGGCCGAGGGAGACGAGCGACACCGCGGCGAGCGCCGCGGCGACCCCGACGACCCCTGCAGCGGCCCTGAGCTTGGCGCGCTCCGCGGGACCGATCATCCGCTTCCTACCTCCACTTCCTCGCCTCGACCGCCTTCAGGTTCGCGTAGAGGAAGAACCCCACGACGACCGCGTAGTACACGAGGTCCCTCGTGTCCAACACGCCGCGCGAAATGCTCGCGAAGTGCTGTCCCAGGCCGAGGTAACGAAGTCCTGGCGCCAGCCATCGCGGCGCGGCCACGAGCACGACATCCTCGCCGACGATGAAGAGGGCGAACGACATGGACGCCCCCACGACGAACGCCACGACCTGGCTCTCCGTGAGGCTCGACGCGAAGAGCGAGATCGCGAGATACGCCGCGCCGAGAAGCACGAGCCCGGCGTACCCGCCGACGAGAGGCCCCGGGTCCGGGTCACCGAGCGCGAGCAGGACCGCCGGAACCGGTGCGGTGAGCGCGATCGCGACGCACAGGAAGCCGAGGCCGCCGAGGAACTTCCCCAGAACCGCCTCGCCGTCCCTCACGGGCAGCGTGAGCAGGACCTCGTCGGTCCCCAGCTTGCGCTCCTCCGCCCACGACCGCATGGCCGCCGCAGGGACGAACAGCAGGAAGACCCACGGCATCATCGAGAAGAACGGTCGGAGGGTCGCCTGCCCGGCAAGGAAGAAGCTGCGGAAGAAGAACCACGACGTGAGAAGAAGGAAGGCAGTCAGGAAGACGTAGCCCGCCGCGGAGTTGAAATGCCCGCGCAGTTCCTTCCTCGCGATCGCGATCGCCGACGTCATGGGCGTCCGTCCTCCTCGCGCCGAGCCGTCGGGAACCCACGTGCTCCGGCGCCGTCCCCTTCGTCCACGGGGTCCCGCATCGCGAGCCTGAGGAAGACGCTCTCGAGACCTGCGCTCTCCTGCGAGAGCGCGCGCAGAGGCCAGTCCTGCTCCCTCGCCAGCTCGTACACCGCGTCGGACAAGGACGCGAGGTCGCCGCCCGCGACGCGATACGTGGCGAAGCCGTCCGCGTCGTCGCTCATCTTCCGGGCGTCGCCGTCCTGCGCCAGGGCCGAGAGCGCCTCGAGCGCCCGCGCTTCGGGGGCGCGGAGCGACACGCGCAGCGCTCTGCTTCCCGCGGCTGCCCGCGAAAGCTGGTCGGGGGTCCCGCTGGCCCGGATCCGGCCGTCGGCGATGATCACGACGCGGTCGGCGACGGCCTCGACCTCGGGGAGGATGTGCGTCGACAGGATGACGGTCTTCTCCCTGCCGATGCGCTTCACGAGCTCCCGGACCTCTACGATCTGGGACGGATCGAGCCCCGTCGTCGGCTCATCGAGGATGAGGACGTCGGGGTCGTGAACGAGCGTGCACGCGAGGCCGACGCGCTGGCGGTAGCCCTTGGACAGCTCTCCGACATCCCTGTGGACGACGTCGGCAAGCCCGCACACGTCGATCATCCGGCCGATGCGCGCGACGGCTTCGCGGCCGCGGATGCCGCGAAGCTCGGCGATGAACGACAGGTGCTCGGAGACGGAGAGGTCGAGGTAGAGCGGCGCGCTCTCCGGGAGGTATCCGATGCGGCGGCGCACCTCGAGCGCCTCATCGCGGATGTCATGGCCTGCCACGGTCGCGCTTCCGGAGTCCGGCGCGATGTAGCACGCGAGGATCCGCATCGTCGTCGTCTTGCCGGCGCCGTTCGGTCCCAGGAAGCCGACGACCTCGCCCCCGAACACGTCGAAGGACACGTCCTCCGCGGCGGCGACCGTCCCGAAGCGCTTCGTGATGCCGCGGAGGCTCACAACCGGCCCGCGTTCAGGTTCGGTGCTCTGGGCTGACGGGCCGGCATGGTGGGGCATCGGGGCTCTCCAAGCGCACCGGTCAGGTGCTCGACGCCATTATGCGCCATGGACCGGGGATGGGCAAGTTGTGGATTAGTGTTCTGCCATTCACGATGGCCCCGGGCAACAGCGTCCTCTCACCGAGTTCGAGCAGGTGACGCATGGGGAAATCTCTTGACCGGAGCCGCCCACGGGGTTACGAATGGTTGCGTCCACCAGAGCAGAGACCGAGTGACAGAGCGTCCGGACCTCCGAACGAGCGTCTCGCGCGACAACCGGGGATTCGACAGAGCAGCGCAGGAGCGACAGCGACGATGTTCGATCCCGCAGCAGTCGTTTGGACGGATCGAAGTGGGTGCGTCCCGGTGGCTGAAGCACCGCAGGCCGCGACCCGACGCGCGGCGTGTGTGTGCGACGCGGGCACGCGCCTCGCGGTCACCCACGGGGGAGACACGATGTGAACACGCGGCCGACGGAGTCATCCGTCGGCCGCAGCGTTCTTGACCAGGCCTCTGGGGGCACGTCAGCGAAGACGGGCTAGAATAGACGGTGGTAGGCAGTCAGCGTCAGCCGCAGCCCAGCTCGAACATGACCGTGCTCTCGGAGGCCTCACTATGTCCGCAGGTCGCCCCGTTCCGCGGACGCTCCTGTTGACATCCATGCATCCGCTTGGATAGCCTCGCATGCAGAAGTCGGTCGCGCAGATGCTCGCGGTGCGGGGCCGTCTGGACGAGACCGGGTTGTGAAGGCGTCGCGGTTCGAAGGAGGAGGCGTCGGATGATCCAGTACCTCAATGAGGATGAGGTCTACCGAGTCGGGCTGTGCATCGAGCAGGCGGGCCTCGAGTTCTACTCGAAGATGGCCGAGAAGGCCGAGGACCCGCAGACGAAGCGCGTCTTCCAGCGCCTCGCGAAGGACGAGAAGGCGCACTACGCCTACTTCGAGTCGATGCAGATGAAGACGGCGGGGGGGATGGGCGCCGCGCCCGTCGAGCAGGACGAGGACGTGTCGCGGTACGTGTGCTCGATCGTGGACGGGGGCATCTTCCGCGACCTTCGGGAGATGGAGAAGCTCGGTCGCATGACGTTCGACCCGGAGTCGGCCCTCGAGCTCGCGCTCCGGGTGGAGAAGGACGCGGTGCTCTACTACACCGAGGCCTACAAGGCGAACAAGAAGCGCTCGGCCCGCGAGGCCCTCGCGCGGCTCGTCGCTGAAGAGAAGAGCCACGTCGTCCAGATCTCGAAGCGGCTCGAGGCGCTGCGGAAGCAGAGCGGCCGCGGGGAGGGCAAGCGATGAGGAAGTACAGGTGCCTCATCTGCGGCTACGTGTACGATCCCGCGGTCGGTGATCCCGACAGCGGGGTGTCACCGAACACTCCCTTCGAGAGCCTCCCCGACGACTGGGTGTGCCCGATCTGCGGCGCCGGCAAGGACCAGTTCGAGGAAGCCTGAACCCCCGCGCAGTGGGAGGTCGGAAGCCCGTGAACGTGGTCATCGTCGGCAACGGCGTCGCCGGCGTGACGGCGGCGCGCGTCATTCGGGAGCGCACCCCCGACGCCGGGATCTCCGTCTACACGCGCGAGCCCTACCACTACTACTACAGGCCGCGCCTGCCCGAGGTGCTCGCCGGCTCGCTGGAGATCCCCGACATCCTCGCCAATCCCCCCGAGTGGTACGAGTCCCGGCGCATCGAGGTACACCTGTCGCGCGCCGTGAGCTCGGTTGACACAGCCGCGCGGCGCGTCGTTCTCGACGACGGCGCGGCCGTGCCGTACGACCGGCTGCTCATCGCGAGCGGCTCGGACCCGTTCGTGCCGCCGATCCACGGGGTTACGACGCCCGGCGTCCTCAGCCTCCGGACGGCGGACGACGCGCTCGCCGTCCGCGACTGGGCGTCGCGCTCGAACGCGGCCGTCGTCATCGGGGCCGGCCTTCTCGGGCTCGAGTGCGCGCGGGCGCTTCGGACGCGCGGGCTTGAGGTGACCGTCGTGGAGAACTCCGGCCGGCTCCTGCCTCGGCAGCTCGACGAGCGCGGGGCCGCCGTGCTCGAGCGCTTCATCGAGGGCCTGGGCATCAGCATCGCCAGGCGCGGGAAGACCGTCGCGGTGAAGGGCGGCTCGCGAGTGACCGGTGTGGAGCTCGAAGGAGGTGCGCTGCTCCCGGCCGACCTGGCGCTTTGCGCGACGGGCGTCCGCTGTTCGTCGGGGTTCCTCGCGGGCAGCGGCGTCGAGGTCGACCGCGGCGTGGTCGTGGACTGCGACATGCGGTCGAGCGTTCCGGACGTCTTCGCCGCCGGCGACGTCGCCGTGCACAACGGGCGAAGCTGGGGGATCGTCCCCGTCGCCCTCGCGCAGGCGGACGCCGCCGGCCGCTCGATCGCGGGCGACGAGTCGCCGAAGCGCTGCGAGGTCGTGCCGTCCGCCACGCTCAAGATCACGGGCGTCGACGTGTTCTCCGCCGGCGTCCCGTCGTGTCCGGACGCGGCGTGCGAGGAGTTCGTCGAGGAAGACGCGGACGGGCGCCGGTACCGCAAGGTCGTGACGAAGGACGGCATTGTGATCGGCGCCATCGTGATCGGCTCGCGGAAGGGGGTCCGCGAGCTCGGCGCGATGATCGAGAGGGCCATCTCCGTCGAGCGCCACGGCGAGGCCATCGTGCGCGAGGACTTCGACTACGCCGCGACCCTCAAGGCGGCGTGAGCGTCGTCCGCGCGGCCAGGCCCGGGAGGTTCCATTGACGATGCGATTCCGACGGGCGGTCGCTGCGGGGCCGGCGGCGGTCCTGCTCGCGCTCCTTGCGGCGGCCGCGCTGGCGTCGGCGGCAGGCGCGGGGCAACTCAGGAAGGTCCCCTTCGTCTTCCGCCCGGCGGCCGAGAAGCGCCATGCGTTCCTCGCGGCCGAGTTCAACGGCTGGAGCGTGGACGCCACCCCCATGGCGCGCGACGGCGACGCGTTCAGGGTCGTCGTGCCGCTGGCGCCCGGCCGCTACCAGTACAAGTTCGTCGCGGACGGCGAGTGGATCACGGACGAGACCGCCCGCGAGTTCCATCCCGACGGCTTCGGCGGGCGGAACTCCGTGATCGTCGTGGACGACTCCTTCGATGAGGTCGTTCTCGGGCGCGGGGACGGGGCCATTCTGACCGACGGTCTTGGGCACGCGCAGCGGGCGTGGGAGCTCGCTGTGTCCGCCTCCGGCGTGACGACGTTCCGCGTGCGCGCGTGGGCAGGGGACGTCGCGTCGGTCGGGCTCGTGCTCCTCAGGGACGGACGCGAGACGGTCGTGCCGATGACGCGCTTCGACAGCGACGGCACGCACGACTACTACACCGCCGACGCGGAGCTCCCGGGCGGGGCGATCACGGCGTACCGGTTCGTGTTCGAGGACGGCGGCGCGCCGCTGTCCCTCGGGCCGAACGGGTTCGCGCCGGTCGCGCAGGCGTCTGGGTCCTTCCGCGTCGATCCCGCCGAGGTGGCGGTCTTCGAGACACCGGCATGGGCCCGCGAGGCGGTTTTCTACCAGATCTTCCCGGAGCGGTTCGCCAACGGCGATCCGTCGAACGACCCTGACTTCTCCGAGTGGTACTACGACGGGGCGCGCGACCTCCCGCCGTCGGGGAGGACGAACGAGGAGCACTTCCACCTCGTCCGCGACTGGTACGACGTCGCCGGCCTCTCGACGAGCCCGTACCGGACCGACGGCAAGCCGGACTGGTACTCGTTCTACGGCGGCGACATCGCGGGCGTCCGGCGCAACCTCGACTACCTGTCGGACCTCGGCGTCACCGCCATCTACTTCAATCCGCTCTTCGAGGCCAGAAGCAACCACAAGTACGACGCGGCCTCGTACATGCGCATCGACCCACACCTCGGCACGAACGGGGAGTTCGCCGCGTTCGTACGCGCGTGCCACGACCGCGGCATCCGGGTCGTGATGGACCTCGCGTACAACCACACCGGGCACACGTTCTGGGCGTTCACCGACGCGAGGCTGAGGGGCAGGGCCTCGCCGACCTGGGACTGGTACGAGTGGGCGGCGTGGCCCGTCCCCGGCGACCTCGTGTCGACGCCGCCGCGCGCGACCGACCATTACGACTGCTGGTGGGGGTACGGCCAGATGCCGAACCTCAACTTCGACCTCTCGCGGAGAAGCGGCGACGAGCACGGCGCGCACAGGATCGAGGACGCGCGGCCCAACTGGTCCGTCGTCGAGCACCTGCTCGCGGCGGCGGTCTCCTGGCTGACCGAGGCCGGCGTGGACGGCTTCCGGCTCGACGTGGCCGGCGAGGTCCCGCCGTGGTTCTGGGAGCTCTTCCGGGAGCGCGTGCGGCGCGCGAAGGGCGACGCGTACATCGTGGGCGAGCTGTGGGGGCCGTCGCCGGAGTGGGTTCACGGGCGCGGCTTCGACGCGGTCATGAACTACAAGTTCTTCCGCGACCCCGTGCTCGACTTCATCGCGCGGGGGAGAATCGACGCCGCGGCCTTCGACCGCGCGCTCGCACCCGGCAGGCTCATCTACCCGGACCAGGGCGTCCGCGCGATGATGAACCTCATCGGCAGTCACGACACCGAGCGCTTCCTCACGACGGTCGGCGGTGACGTCCGGAAGCTCAAGCTCGCGTTCTTGTTCGCCATGACCTACGTCGGGGCGCCGACCATCTACTACGGCGACGAGATCGCGATGGAGGGGGGAGGCGACCCGGACTGCAGGCGGCCGTTCCGCTGGACCTGGCGGGAGGAAGGCGGCCGCGTCGAGGTGCGCGACCTCGTGCGACGGCTCGCGGCCGTGAGGCGCGGGCACGCCTGTTTCGCGCACGGCTCGTTCGAGACGCTTCTCGCGGAGGGACGCGTGTACGCCTACCGGAGGGCACACGAAGGGGAGCAGGCCGTCGTCGTGCTGAACGCGGGCGGCGAGCATGCCACCGTGGCCGTGCCGGTCGAGGGCGGCGGGCGGCCGGCGGCGTTCGAAGACGCCCTGAGCGGCGAGCGCGTCGAGGTCGGCGCGGACGGGACGCTCGCCGTCACGCTCCCCCCGCTCTCGGGGCGGGTGTTCGTCGGCGAGAGGTGACGCGCGGGCGAGGAGCCGAGCGCGAGGCCGGGCCGGGCGCGCGGGCGGCGCTCGGCGAGCGGGAGTGTGGCATGCGGGACGTCCTGCAGGACATTGTGGCGAACCACGCGGGCTGGCTCGAGCTCCGCGCGCACGAGCGGCGGGCGCTGTCCGTGCTCGTGCGGAAGGGCGTCGTCGAGTCGGCCGCTTTCCGAACGGTGAGTGGCGTCGGCGCGCGCGTGCTCGTGGACGGCACCTGGGGGTTCTCGAGCGCCGCGTCGTTCGAGCGCGCGGACGTCGCGCGCGCCGCGCACGACGCGGTCGCCGCCGCGCGCGCGTCGTCCGCCGGGCGGTCGAGGCGCGTCGCGCGCCTTCAGGACTGCGCGCTGGCCGTCGGCGACTTCCGGACCGGCGACGCCGCCGATCTCGCCGCGCGCTCGACCGAGGAGAAGACGGCGCTCGCGGTCGGGGCGGAGGCGCGCATCCGCGCGTCGTCCGCGGCGATCAGGTCCGCCTCGGCGCGGTACTCGGAGATCGTGGACCGCAAGTGGATCGTCTCCACGGACGGCGCGGACGCGCACATCGAGGACACGAAGGCGGAGTTCGCCGTGGGCGCCGTCGCCGGCGAGGGCGACGAGATGACGACGGCGTTCCGGGGCGTCGGCGTGACGGGCGGGCTGCGCGACCTGTTTGCCGCCGCGACCGCCGACGAGATGGCCGACCACGTCGCGCGCATC
>VGIX01000033.1 GCA_016867725.1 Candidatus Effluviviaceae Genus I sp. | reverse complement strand
GAGATCCTGCGACGTGTCGCCTGCGATGCTGATGGCGACGCACACGACCGCGCCGACCGTCACGGCCGCCACCATGCCCTCGGGGCCGGTCCAGCCCAGCCTCAGGAACACGACGCTCGTCGCGAGCAGCGTCCCGATGGTCATGCCCGACACGGGGCTCGACGAGCTCCCGATGAGCCCCACGATGCGCGACGCCACCGTCACGAAGAAGAAGCTGAAGATGACGATGAGAGCGGCGCCGACGCCGTTGACCGGGATCTGCGGAAGGGCCCACGCGCAGACGGCCAGCGCGACCGAGCCCCACACCACGATCTGCACTGGAAGGTCGCGGTCCGTCCGCCGGCGCCCCGCCTCGTCGCGCCCGCCGCGCGTCACCTCGCGGAACCCGGCGCCGAAGGACCTCAGGATGGTGGGGATCGCCTTGACCAGCGTGACGAGGCCGCCGAAGGCCACCGCGCCGGCCCCGATGTAGCGCACGTAGTTGTCCCAGATCTGGGCCGGCGACATCTCCGCGATGGGCATCGTGGCCGGGTAGATGGGCTCGCCGCGCCCTTCCCCGATGAGTCGGATGAGCGGGATGATGACGAGCCAGGCGAGCGCCCCGCCCGAGAGCATGAGGCCGGCGATCCTCGGGCCGAGGACGTACCCGACGCCGAGGAGCGCCGGCGCGGCCTCGCCGCCGACCTGCGCCCCGGGAAGCCCGCGCACGTTCCAGCTCGGCCGGTCGGGCCAGAAGCGGAACGCGTCCATCAGGAACTGGTACGCGCCCCCGAGACCGAGGCCGGCCATGACGCGCTTGACGCGCGTCCCGCCCGCGTCGCCGGCGACGAGGACCTCCGCGCACGCGGTGCCCTCGGGGAACGGGAGCGCGCCGTGCTCGCGGACGATGAGCTGGCGCCTGAGCGGGATCATGAACAGGACGCCGAGGAGTCCGCCGACGACGGACAGCACGAAGATCTTCGACAGCTCAGGCATGAGCCCGAGCACGATGAGCGCCGGCACGGTGAACACGACGCCCGCCGCCAAGGACTCGCCGGCCGACCCGATCGTCTGCACCATGTTGTTCTCGAGCACCGTCGTGCGCCCGAGAAGGCCCCGCCCGAGCGCGACACCGATGATCGCGGCAGGGATCGACGCCGACACCGTGAGCCCCACGAGGAGCCCGAGATACGCGTTCGCCGCCCCGAACACGATGCCGATGAGCGCGCCGGTCACGACCGCGCGAACGGTGAACTCCGCGACGGTCTGTTCGTGCGGGACGTACGGCCTGTACGCCTCACCGTCCACGCCGCCGTACGCCTGGGGCCCAAGCCTCTTCGCCTCGCGCATGACGCCCTCCGTCTCCCCGGCCGGCCGCCCGCGCCCGATGCGCCGCGGCCGCCCCGTCACTCAGGGACGATGTCCGGACCTGCGGCGATCTCGTCCCTGGAGTCCAGCGACGCCAGGAGGACGGCCGCTCCGATGAGAACCCCCCCCCACAGCGCGCCCGTTGTCTGTCTCTCGCCGAGGACGAGCGCCGCGAGCGCCATCGCGAAGACCACTTCGGTGAGCAGGATGACGCTCGAGGTGGTCGCCGAGATGCGCTTGAGCCCCCACGTCCAGAGCGCGAAGGGGATCACGGTGCAGAACACGGCGGTGTAGCCGACCGGCCACAGGCCCCACCCGACCGGCGGAAGGCGCCCCGATCCGAACACGAGCGCGGCGGGAAGCGCGGTGGCCGCCGTGACGATGAGCATCGCCGAGGCCAGCGCGCGCACGCTCACTCCGCCCGCGGCCATGAGCCGTTTGTCGATGAGCACGAAGGCCGTCCACACGACCGCCGCGGCGAGCACCGTGAGGTCGCCCAGGATGGTGACGGAAGACCCGAGCGCAAGCCGCCCGCCCGTCGTGACGAGGAACACCCCCGCCATGCCCGCCGCGATCCCGAGCGCCTTCGCCGGCCCGAGCCGCTCGCGCAGGAAGAGCCGCGAGGCCGCCGCCACGAAGATCGTGTTCGTGTTCACGAGCAGCGCGGCCTTCCCCGCGGTCGTCAGGGTCTGCCCCTTGAACTGGAGCACGAAACCGACGGCGTTCGTCACGCCCATCCACACAACGAGCGGATGACGCAGAAGCCGCAGGGCCTGCCGCAACTGCCCGGCGAGCGCCGCGACTGCCAGGGCGACGAGCGCCGCGGTCGTGAAACGCAGAAAGACGAACCAGTAGGGATCGAGCGTCGAGAGCCCGATCTTCACAACGACGAAGGACGACCCCCAGAGGAGTCCGGCCGCGAGCGTGGCGACGACGGCACCCTTGCGTCCCCTCATCACGCCCCCCCGAGAGAGGTGGAGAGGCGCGATGCTACACGAGGGCAAGGACGGCCGCAACCGCCATGACCACAAGGCTGGGCAGAAGGAGAAGGCGATACGAACTCGCGAGGTCCGCCTTGAAGTACTGCCTCGAGAGCACGAGGCAGAGGTGGACCGGAGAGAGGAGGCACCCGACGAAGCCGGACGCGTACGCGAGCATGACGAGGTTCATGTTCACGTCCGGGCCGCCCATGAGCGGGAGGAGGAGCGGGAAGGCGACCGCGATGAAGGCCAGTGTGACGCCCGTGATGAGACCGAGCATCATCGGCACGAGGCAGATGACGAGGGGCACCGGCATGTGGAGCCGCACGAACATCTCGGGCACGGCGTCGATGATCCGCGCCTCGGTGAGCACCTGGTTGTAGGCGGCGACCCCGACGATGAGCGTGACGACCTGGTACTCGACCCCGTGCGCGAACGCGCGCAGGACGTCCCGGACTGCCGGGCGCCCGAACGCGACGAGGAGCGCGATCACGGCGAGCACGACGATGACGACCTCGAGCTTGAGCACCAGCACGCCCGCGATGACGACGGCGAAGGGCAGCATCCCGAGGGCGACGTCGCGGTGCGCCTGCCGCGCGCCGTTCCCGCCGCGCTCGTTCCTCCCCGCCCGGACGCGCCTGAGCACGAACACCGTGCCGCCGGCGATCGCGGCCAGCGTGAGCGGCCAGTTGTGCGCGGAGATGTCGCTCACACGCCGCCCCACGAGCGCGGCGCCGACGACGACACCGGGGTAGAGCGGCCAGATGTACTCCCAGACGTGACGGAACCAGTAGTTCACGAAGAACTTCTGCTCGGGCGTGGCGCCGCCCGGCGGGACGGAGCTCTCCACCATGGGCGCCGTGAGCATCGCGCCGCCGGGCATTGGGAGGAGCCCTCCGAACGCCGGCATGAGCGCGATGACGATCCTGTTGTCGGGGATGAGCTGCCTGAGCCCCGTGACGAGCCGGTTCAAGTAGCCGAGCTTCGCCGCGACCTCGCCGAGGGCGATGATCGCCACGATGCGCGCCAGCAGGAGAAGCGTGTCCTTCGCGATCGCGGCGCGCCCGAGCTCGCGCAGGGCCCACAGCGGCGCGCGGCCGCCCGCGAGCGCGAGCGCCGCGGCCGCCACGAGCATCGTGATCCCGAGGTCGACCCTGAACCTGAGGAGCGCGATGACGACCGCGATGGAGACGGCTAGCGCGACGACCTCGCGCTCCACGGGACCTCCGGGACGGGCCCGACCGCGACCGGGGCCCCGCTTACTCGAGTTCGGAGAGCGTGATGTTCGTCCGCACCATGTCGTCGCGCCACTTGTAGAAGCTCTCCGTGTACGTGATGAGCGAGACGTACTGCGCGAGCGTCTTCACCCCCGAGGCCTCGAGATGCCTGCGGACCTTGGAGGTCGGCGCAAGGCCTCGGTACCACTCCTGGAAGTACTCCTCCAGCGCCTCGTGGTACCGGCCGAGCTCCTCGTTCGTCGGGTCCTTGTACGTCTCCTCGTGCACGACGGCCTCGAGAGGGAGCGACGGGGCGAGCGGCGGCCGTTCGGCGGGATGTCCCATGATGAGCATGGCCACCGGAAGCACCTGCTTCGGGAGCTTGAAGAAGTCCAGCGTCTGGTAGGGCTGCCAGACGATCTCCTGCACGTACTGGCTGCCGAGGCCGAGTGACTCCGCGGCGATGAGCACGTTCTGGGCGACCGTGTAGACGGCGCGCAGCGCGACCCACAGGACGCCGACGCCCTTGTAGTGCGCGGCCCCCCCGTGGAGTGCCGCCCAGCGGTTGAGCCTGTGCGTGTCCACGCAGAAGATCAGCGCGACGGGTGCCTCCTCGATGGCCTTCTTCCGCCCCTCGCACAGCATCTCGTTGAGCTGCTTGCGCCGCTTCCTGTCCCTGACGACGATGATCGAGTAGGGCTGGGCGCCCCTGTATCCCCCCTGCACCGATCCGCCGGGGGCCGGCGCGCGCAGCCCCGCCGTCAGGATCCTGTCCAGCACGTCCCTGGTGATGTCCTGGTCCGTGAACTTCGAGACGCTCCTCCTGTCCAGCAGGACGTCAATGCACCCCTTCACTCGTTCCTCCCACGTTCCGAAGCCTCGTCGGCAAGCGCCTCGCGCAGCATCGCCCGCGCCCGGTGAAGATGGGTCTTGAGCGTGTTCACGGGGATCCCGAGAGCGCCTGCGACCTCCGCGTAGTTCCTCTCCTCAAGGTAGAACAGCGTCACGGCCGCCCGGTACCGCGGCGGGAGCGCCCCGACGGCGCGCCTCACTCGGCGCCGGAACTCGTCGTCCAGAACGAGCCGCTCCGGGTCCGGCCCGCGCGACGGGAGTGTCAGGGCCAGGCCGTCGGCTCCCGGACCGAGGTCCACCGGCTCCGGCCGCCGCCTCCGACGCTTGAGATGCGTGAGCGACCGGTTCACGGCGATGCGGTAGAGCCAGCTCGAGAACTTCGAGTCGCCCCGGAACCCCGCGAGCGCCCCGTGCGCCCTGACGAACGCCTCCTGCGCGACGTCCTCGGCGTCCGCCTCCCCCACGATCCGCGCGGCGATCGTGTGGACGAGGTCTGCGTAGCGGGAGACCAGCTCCGCGTAGGCCGAATCGTCCCCGCCCAGCGCGCGGGCCACGAGATCGCGGTCGCTGACCGCGGGGCCGTTCATCCCGCCGGGAGCCGGCATGGGCCCTCCCGCTCAGGACGACCCGGCGCCGCCCCCGGCGGCCGCCGGCGCTCGACCCGCGATGGTATCAGAACGGCGGGCGAATCCAAGGGCGTTCCGGGGCGCGCGCGGCGCGCGAGTCGCCCGGAAGGCAGCCCGCGCGCGCGGCGCGAAACCTTCCGCCCCCCGGCACTGTCGTATACCGCGTGGAAGCCGCTCAGTTGGGCCACTGAGGAAAGGAGAGCAGCCTCATGATCGGTCCGTTCGTCATGGGCGCGATCGGAATGCTGACCGGGTTCGCCATGGTCGTGCTCATCGTGTTCACCGTCTTCAAGCACGCGTCGACCGAGTCCAGGAGGAAGCAGGAGGTCTTCAACGCCGCGCTCGAGAAGGGCGTGTACGATCCCGCGCTCCTCGGTCGGGCGCCCTCGAGGCGCAGCACGGCCGCGCTCGGCTGGGGGTTCATCTTCATCGCGATCGGGCTCGCGCTCTTCGTCGGGTTCGTGACGCTGGGGATCCTCGCCGACGCGATCATCGGCGCGCTCGTCCCGCTCTTCATGGGCATCGCGCTCGTGCTCTATCACCGGGCGAGGAAGTCCTTGAGCGCGGGCGAGAACGGGAACGGCAAGCCCATCCAGATCGCGAAGCAGGAAGCGCCGCGGGCGGGCGGCGACATCTGATCCCCGCCGGAGCCTGACGGGACGGACCGCTGATCTCGCCATGTGAGGAAGACCTCGGCTAGCGCCACTCGACGGACATCTGCTTCGGGAACCTCAAGAGGACGACCACGAAGAAGACGATGCCGGCCGCCGCAAAGGCAACGAGAACGCCCGCGGCGGCCGGATTGTCCCACAGCCCGGCGTCGAGCCCGGGGACTCTGGAGGCCAGCTCCGCCGCGCCGGCCCTGACACCCTCGAGAACGTCTCGGACCCAGCGTCCGAGGGCGCCGTCCGATCCGGCGCCCAGCGCGCGCGCCACGCCGTACACCGCTCCGGCCAACCCGACGGCCGCCGCGCCGGAGACCACCGCGGTGTCCGGGACCCTCCTTCGCGAGGCCGCGCGCGACACCTCCGCCATCACGGCGGCGGCGAATCCCCCGGGCGCCGGCTCGATGCGCTCCTCGGCAAGGACGACGTCGATCGCCCGAAGCTCCGCCCGGAGTGCCGCGCAGCCGGGGCACGTCCGGACGTGCTCGTTCAGCCTGGCCGAGGCGTCGGCGTCCAGCCCGCCCTCGAGTTCCAGCTCCACGAGCCTTGTGGCGTCCCTGCAGTCCATCGTTCTTCCGGTTCGGGATTGCGTCCGGGGGCCACCCGGGCCTCCCGTCGCCTCATGGGACACCGGCGGGGACCGGGTGGTTTCACGAGGCGGGGTCACCGCGAGCGTCGGCATCCCGCGGGGTCATCGCACGACGCGCGTCACCGCCGCGGAGTTCCCGGCCCTGTCCACCACGCGCACCGCCACGGTGTGCTCCCCCGGCGCGACGTCCTCGATCTCCAGGTGGAATCCCTCGTCGGGCGAATCGAACATCCCGTCGTCGGCGAAGGCCGGTCGCCACTCGCCGTAGTCGATCGCGATCTCGACGCGGTCGATGGGGCTCAGCGCGTCGGCGACCGCGCCCCGCACGGTCGCGCGCCCGCGCCCGACGCGAACGTCCACGTCCGCGATGGACGGCGCGCCGCCGTCCACGAGGAACGGCGCGCTCGTGAGCGAGTCGGTGCCCGCGGTCTCGGGGCGGTTGTCAAGGGCGTCGGACGCGACGATCTTCACGCGGTAGAACCCGTCGGCCATCGCCTGCGTGTCGAAGGCGTACGACATCGCGGTGAGGTCCTTCTCGACGAGCTTCCATGTCCGCTCGTCCTCGCCGCGGAGCCACAGCTCGAAACCGATCCTGTCGTCGTTCGGATCGACGACCTCCCACTCGGCGGCGCGCAGGCCGCGGAGCAGCGACGGCAGCTCGCGCGTCTCGGAGCGCGTCGCCTCCCCGCCGAGCAGCGACTGAAGCCCGCCGGGCAGAAGCTGCGTCGCCGAGCTGCGGCCTTGCCCCTCCTCGGCGCTGGCCGCGTCTCCGGGTGCGCGCACCACGAGCGATGCCAGCCTCGGAGGCAGGTTCTCGCTGAGATACGAGATCTCCACGGCGCGGAGGACGGGGCTCGCGCCGCCCGCGCCGCGCGCGAGCTCCACGCGCCACTGCAGCCGCTGCGCCGGGGGACTCGCGACGGCTCCCTGCGAGCGCCCCCGGTCTTCCACGGCTGCCCACGGGCTCCACGTGTCGTCGGGCTCGACCGTGTTGCCTGACCGCGTGAAGAACGACAGGCGCGACCCGCCCGGCGTCTCGCCGCGCCACATCATCTCGCCCCAGGTCGAGACGACGGACCCGCCCCGCAGAGGCTCCGACTCGTAGGAACCGGCCCGCCCCGCGCCGGTGTGGAAGGAGTACACGGCGCCGGGGACGCCCGTCGTCACGAGCGTCCGCGCCCCGGCGCCCGTGATGGACAGCACCTCCTCCTCGTCGAGGTCGGCGATGAGGTCGGACTTCCCTCGCGAGCCCACGGAGCAGATCACGCCCCCCGCGCCGCTCCCGGCCCACACGCCGCCGTCGGGACCCAGACCGAGAGCTGTCACCGGCGTGTCAGCCGACTGCCACAGGCCGACCGCCCCGCCGGCGGGTGTGGTGCGCCACACGGCGCCCACACCAAGCTCGGCGCGGCTCTCGGGATCTGTGCTGAGGGCGTCGGACAGCGACACGTCGGTGCCGGCGAAGTAGATCTCCCCTCCCGGCATCGCCACGATGGCTGAGATCTCCTCGGAGGACGAGTCGAACAGCACGGTCGCCGGGCGACCGGGTGTGATGTCCATCAGCAGCCCCTCGCCCGACGTGCCCGCGAGGACCCTGTCTCCCGAGCAGACCAGCGCCGTGATGCTCGACTCCTGCGACTCGAGGACAACGCGCGCCTTCCCGTCGGCGCCGAGGCTGAACACCTTGGCCGACGAGCCGGTGCCCACAAGAAGGCCGTGCTCCCTGGAGTAGGCCATGCTCCAGACGTAGCCCTGCCCGGTGTCGTAGAAGAGGCTGCCCGTCCCGTCAGGCTTCACGCGGTACACCTGCCCGCCGGGAGCGGTCCCGACGAACACGTCGCCTCCGTGCCCCACGGCGACGGCCGGGAAGTCGGCCGTGGCGTCCTCGAAGAGAAGCGTCAGCTTGCCGTCCGCGAGCTCGTAGAGCTGCCCGGGCGTCCCCGCGGCGACGTACGCGACGCCCTGCGCGCCGGGGACCGCGGCCCACACGTACGCGGCGTCGGGAACGTCCGCGCGCTCGGAGGCGGGCGACAGCGCCAACGCTCCCTCCTCGAGGACCGACACCCCCGACGCCCGCCCGGATTCGAACCCCTCGGCCGTGTCCGTGAGCCAGAACGACGTGGACACCGCCCGCGCCGGGCCTGCCGCGGCCAGCGCCCACGCGACGGCGGCGCACAGCGGAAGGGAAGTCGGCCTCATCGCTCCTCCATGATGTCCGCGGCGACCGCGCCCGCCGGGTCTAGCGGTCCCGCGCCACCGTGATGACCACGTCCATCGTTCCCCGCGCCTCGCGGTCGATCCGGATCTCGGATTCCGCGACGCACGCGGCCGTGGCCCGGTCCACGACCCCGCTCGTCGCCGCGCGCGCCATCGCGAGCGCGGCGCGCCCGGGGATCGAGCGCATCTCCTGACCGGAGAGGGAGACCCCGGGACCGTCCGACAGGAGCTGCGCGACGAGCGCGTTGCCCGGCCGGGAACGCTCGACGAGGGACAGCAGCTGCTCGTAGTTCCTCGGACGAAGCCCGTCGCCGAGGCGCTGGCGCTCGCCCTCGCGGAACGACTGGGCCGAGGCGACCCGGAGCACGAATCGACCGTCGGGCGTCGAGGGCGGGACCCTGAGCGCCGCGGTCCGCGTGACGCGGCCGCCCTGCCACTGCCGAAGGGTCACGGAGACCAGCACGTCCTCGCCGGGACGGTACACGGCGCGGTCGGCGGACACGCGCTCGATCGCGGCCCACCGCTCCTCCTCGAGCACCGCGACGTCGAGCGACACGCTCGAGATCTCGCGCCGCTCGAAGGCGTTGGCCAGCACGACGTCCATGAGCGCGGCGATCTCGCCGCCGACCCGGAACGCCGGGCTCTGTGTGTGCAGCACCTCGGCGTACTCGAGCGGCCCGGCGTCCGTTGAGATCCGCGCGCGCAGCTCGACCGAGCTCGGCGCCACGCTCCGAAGGACCTCGTCGAGCGCGCCCGCGACGGCGAGCCCGGCGAAGACCGCGGAGTAGGGCCGCGCTCTGGCAACCTCGAACTCGAACGAGCGCGGTTCGCCCGAGCCCGCCACGACGCGCAGGGAGAGCCCGATCATCTTCGGCGCCGGACCGAGACGCCCGGCGACCATCCGCCGCCGGTCCTGGACCATCGTGCCGAGGAGCTCGGAGCCGGTCGCGTACTTGAACGACATCGACTGGAGCGGCAGGAGCGCGTGAACGTACGCGCCCACCATCGGAAGCTCGACCTCGCCGCCCTGAAAGAGCGGGTGGCCGAACGCGATGACGCGATCGTCCTCGCGGTGCGTGAGCGTGCCCACGGCCGTCCAGTTCGCGTCGCCGCGCACGAGCTGAACGCCGATGGCCGAGCCGGGAACCGGCTCGCCGGCCTGCTCGTCGGCAGCCCCCCCCGAGGCGCCCCGCACGGGCGTGAAGCCGAGCCCCGCGAGCACACCGGAGACGCCGCCAAGGAACGCGTCGCTCCCGCCCGACACGACGAGGGGAAGCGGGAGGCGCACCGCCTCGCCGCCCAGGATCCCGGCGCCGCGCGCGTCGACCGAACCGTCCGGGACGACGCCGGCCGCGCCGCTCGCCCCGAGAAGCCATGCCGCGCGCGAGACCGCCCGCTCCGGACCGGGAACGACGAGCGGGCCGAGGGTCCCACCGGTCCCGTCGCCGGTCCTGCTCGCGCCGTCCATGAGGTCGAGCGCCGGGAGCATCTCGGCGATCGGGGTCACTCCGGCGATCGGCTCCTTCGAGAAGCTCCACGTCGACGCGATCGCCCCGACGAGCCTGCCGCCCAGGTACACCGGGCTCCCGCTCATTCCCGCGAGGATGCCGGTCTTCTCGAGCGGCCCACCGGAGGCCCGGGCGATGATGAGGTCGCTCTGCGGCGCCTCGCCCCTGACGACGCCGACGATCTCGATCTCGAACTCCTCGACGGCGCTGCCGGAGAACACGGTCCGGCCGACGCAGCGATCGCCGGGGCGAAGCTCGTCCACGGGGACGAACAGACTGCGGTCAAGGTCCGCCGCGACCGCAGGACGGGCGAGCGCCGCCGCGAGGACGAGAAGGACCGCCGGCACCGCCGCGCCGACCCTGCAGTCGCGGCGCTCGCGCCCGGCGGCCCATGAGAACCCGAGGCTCAAACGGACTCCGATCGTTCGGGCCGGGGACGCTCCCGGCCCGCGTGACGCTCTCAGTGTCCCCGACGCGCCGCCCGGTGTCAAGGAAGCGCCCGGCCGCGCGCCGCCCCGGCCTGCCCGCGCGTCGCCCCCGTCACGGCCTCTGCGCCGGTGAGGATGAAGCGGATCCTCTGGTCAACGAGCACGTCCGTGGGGGTCCCCTCCGACAGGAACGGCCTGAAGCGCCACTGGAGCAGCGCTCGGCGCGCGGCCTCGTCGCACGCGCGGTCGACCTCCGAACTCATGCGCCACACCCGCGCGACCGTGCCGTCCCTCGTGACGTGCACGCGGAACGTCACGACGCCTTCGACGCCGTCGAGCACCGACGACCGCGGATACTCGGGCTTGACCAGCTTGAGCACGACGAGCTCGCGGCTCGTCGGCTGCGGCAGCGTCTGCTCCAGCTGGGTGAGGTTCTCGTCGCCCACCGTCTCGTCGCGAGCGCCCACGTCCTCGCGGACGCGTTCTCCCACCGGCCGCTCGCTGTCGACGATGGCGATATCGATGGCGCGGAACGCGCCGCTCGCGCCTCGCCCGGAGACGCTCTCCCGCTCCGACTCGACGGGGCCCGGCTCCCGCATCTCGGAGATCTCCGGGAGGATCCTGAGGGGGCCCTCGTACCCCAGGTGCCTGACGAGAGGGATGCGGTGCGGCGGCGTCAGGGAGAGGAACAGAGCGGCGTGCCCCGCGATCGCGAGGCACGCCGCCAGCCGCAGCGTCCGCCGGTAGACGCGCTCGCGCGCGGCGCGGGCGAGTCTGGCCGGAGAAGGACCTTCACGCATGGAGGAGCCGACCTCCGAGGCTTCGGGGACGGCCGGAGGCCAAGGCGCCTGCCGGTGAGGGCACGGCCGCGGCGGGCGCCGGCGCACCGCGCGACCTCGCGCCACCGTCACTCGGGGAACCGGTAGCCCTTCGGGACCACCACGACGCCGTTCTCGGTGATGGTGAAGCGCGCGGCGTCTTCCTCCGGATCGTAGCCGATCTGGGTCCTGGGGGGGATGCGGACGCCCTTGTCCACGATGACGCGGCGGAGCTTCGCGTAGCGGCCGACGTCAACGCCTTCCATGAGGATGCTCTCGAACGCGTAGCTGTAGCTGTTCGTCCGCACGCGAGGCGACAGCACGCACCGCTGGATGCGACCGCCGGAGATGACGCAGCCGGTGGACACGATCGAGTCGACGGCGACGCCCATCCGCCCCTCTCCGCCGGGATCGTCGTAGAGGAACTTGGCCGGGGGATACCTGCCCTGATAGGTGTGGATCGGCCAGCTGTCGTCATAGAGATTGAGTTGCGGCGTGATCTCGACGAGATCCATGTTCGCGGACCAGTACGCATCGATCGTCCCGACGTCGCGCCAGTAGTTCGACCCTCCCTCCCCACCGAAGACAAAGGCGCGCACGTCGTTGCCGCCAGCCACCATGTCGGGGATCACGTGGCGGCCGAAGTCGAACTTGTCCTCCGAGGCCGCCTTCGCGAGACGATCGACCATGAAGCGGGTGGTGAACACGTAGATGCCCATGGACGCGAGCACGCTGTCCGGCCTTCCTGGGACGGTCTTCGGGGCTCGCGGCTTCTCCTCGAAGCCGCGGACGCGAAGCCTGTCGTCCACCTCGACCACTCCCAGCGCCGAGGCCTCCGAGACGGGGCGCTCCTGGACGCAGATCGTGCAGTCTCCACCGGCCGTGACGTGATACGCGAGCAGGCCGCTGTAGTCCATCGTGTAGACGTGGTCGCCCGAGAGGACCAGCACGTACGCGGGGTTGAGCTGGTCGAGCAGGTACGCGTTCTGCCATATGGCGTCGGCAGTCCCGCGATACCAGTCCTCGCCCACCCGCTGCTGGGCCGGCACGTTCTCGACGAACTCCCCGAGCGTGCTGCTCAGGAAGCCCCATCCTTCCCTGAGGTGCCTGGCAAGCGAGATGGACTTGTATTGCGTGAGGACGAAGATGCGCCGGAGGCCTGAGTTGATGGCGTTGGAGAGGCTGAAGTCGATGATGCGGTAGATGCCGCCGAACGGCACCGAGGGCTTGGCGCGGTCGCGGGTCAGGGGCCAGAGGCGCTCACCCTTGCCTCCGGCGAGGATCATGACGACGGTCTCTCGCTTCACGCTCCCTCCGACGTCGAGCAGGCGCCTCGCCGGGCGCGCGGCCGCGGCGCGCGTCGGCGTTCGGGGGGTCCGGGCCTCGCATGTCCCCCGGCGTGACGGTGCCGGGAGTCCGGCCCGCTCCTTCTATAGAACGACGGGCCCCTCGATGTCAAGCCGGGCCTCTGGCGCCGACGCGCGCGACTGGCTCGGCCGGGCGGCGCGCCGGAGGGGCCGCTCCGCCGAGGCATTCCTTGACCGGGGCGGCAAGAAGGGGTAACATTGTGTCTTGTCGTGGATTGGAGGCACCGCACCCCGGGAACAGGGAGGGACCGAATGCGTCCGACCGGGCTCCGGCCGATCATGCCCCTTGTCGCCATCCTTGTGGTCTGCGCCACCGCTCACGCTGGGGTGGCTGTCGTGTCCGCCGCGGTCGAGTTCGAGCGCGCCGATCTGACCATCGCGCGCCTCGACGGTCGCGACGTCGTCCGCCTCCGTGGCGCGGCGACCACCACAGACATCGGCTTTCCTGAGCTACCGCTCAAGGTGATCACGTTCGCGCTTCCGGAGGGCCTGGTGGCGGTCGGAGTGGACGCCGAGGTGACGGCCGAGCGGAGGCTCGACGGTTCCTACGACGTCCGGCCGGTTCAGCCGCAGGTGCCCCTCTCGCGCCCTGGCCCCATGGACCTCGTCGCCCCCGACCCCGTCGCGTACGCCTCGTCCGCCCCCTACCCTGAGCGCGCCGCCGCGCTCCTGGCCAACGGCATGCTGGCCGGACGCCCTGTCGCGTCCGTGGCCGTGTTCCCCGTCCGGTACGCGCCCGCCGAGGGCCGGCTCACGCTGTGCGAGTCCGTGCGCGTCACGCTCACGCTCGCGCCGGACACGGACAGGGAGCCGCGACGACCGCTCAAGGACGGCGCGGCCGTCGAGAGACTCCGCCGCATGGTCGTCAATCCCGCCGACGTCTCTCCCGCGCCGGCGATGCGCGCAGGCGGCCGAAGCGGCGACGCGGAGTACCTCATCATCACGAGCTCGTCGCTCGCCTCGACCTTCCAGCCGCTCGCGGACTGGAAGACGCAGAAGGGCATCCCCGCGCAGGTCCTCACGACGACCTGGGTCTACGCCAACTACGGCGGCGTGGACAACCAGGAACGCATCAGGAACTGCATCATCGACCACTACGAGAACCACGGGACCCAGTGGGTGCTCCTCGGCGGCGACACCAACGTCGTGCCCGCGCGCATCGCGTACGCGATGACATCGGGACAGGGAACACCCGGCGAGGACGATCTGAGGTGCGATCTCTACTACTCCGATCTCGACGGGACGTGGAACGCCGACGGCGACGGCACGTGGGGAGAGGTCTGGCACGACAACGTGGACATGTACGCCGACGTGTTCGTGGGCCGCGCCCCGGTGGACAACACGACCGAGGCGACCCGGTTCGTCAGCAAGACGCTCACGTACCAGGGCGCGTCGGGCGCCGCTGCGCCCGCCACGGACTACCAGACGAGAGCGCTTTTCCTCGCCGAGGTCCTCTGGACGTCGCCCTACACCGACGGCGGCATCTGCAAGGACATGATCGACGACGAGTCGGTCCCGGAGCGGTTCGATCCCATCTCGAAGCTGTACCAGACCAACGGTCTCCTGACGAAGTCCAGGACGATCTCCGAACTCAACGCGGGCCGGAACATCGTGAACCACGTGGGCCACGCCAACTGGAACGTGATGAGCATCGGCTCGAGCTCGCTCTACTCCTCGGACTTCGACAACCTCACCAACGTCTCCCGCTACGGCATCTTCTACTCCATCGGGTGCTGGGCCGCGGCCATCGACTACGACGCAATCGCCGAGCACTGGGTGCACGCCGCCCGCGGCGGCGTGGCGTTCGTCGGCAACAGCCGGTACGGCTGGGGCTCCCCGGGCAATCCCGGCGGAGGAACGTCCGACGAGTTCGACCGCGAGTTCTTCCGGCAGCTCTTCAACGAGGGCGTTGATCGGATCGGCATGACCCACGCCGCGCACAAGGACGCGCTCGTGGGGCTCGCGAGGACGAACGACTACTACAGGTACTGCCTGTACGAGCTCAACCTCCTGGGCGACCCCGAGATGACCATCTGGACGCAGGAGCCGGTCGCGGCGACCGTGAACCACGTCGCGTCGGTCCCGCTCGGCGAGCATCCGTTCGTCGCGACGGTGTCGCGGGGCGGCGCGCCCGTCGGCGGCGCCATCGTGCACCTGTCCGGATCGGGCGTGTCCGTGACGGCAACGGCGGGACAGGACGGCGTCGCGTGGCTGCTGCCCGCCCCGTCGGCCGAGGGCCCCATGACGATGACCGTGACGGGACAGGGGATCCTCGCGCTCGTCAGGACGATCCAGGCGGTCGACCGGCCAGCGGACACGGAGCCGCCGGCGCGCGTCGCGCAGCTCGTCGTGTCCGACCCGTTCGACACGGGCGGCGTGCTCGAGCTCTCGTGGGCGGGGTACGAGCCGCCCGCGGACTTCGCGTGCTACAGGATCTACCGGAGCGAGACGGCGCTCACGAGCGTCGCGGGGATGACGCCCGTCACCGGCGCGATCCTGCCGCCCGACGAGACCTCGTGGACGGACACCGGCGTCGCGGAGGGCGTCCCGTACTGGTACGCCGTGACGGCGCTCGACCTCTCGGGGAACGAGGACCCCGTCGTGGCCGCGCGCGGGCCGATCGCGGCCAGCCAGAACGCGCGGATCCTCGTGTGGGACGCCGACGACGGCGACACGCCCTTCGACGGGGTCAACGACGACTTCACCGCCGCGGACGGGTGCGAGGCGCCCTGGATCCAGGCGCTCGACGCGATCGGAGAGCTGTACGTGGTCACGAAGACGCTGCCGTCGAACCTCGCTCCGTTCGAGCTCATCGTGTACCTCGGCGGCGTCATCCAGTACGCGGGCCAGGGCGGCGTGAACGTCCCGATGACCGCCGACGAGATCGGCGCCCTGACGGCCTCCATCGACGCGGGTGGCAGCGTGTACGTCGAGGAGCCGAACTTCGGGGGGACGTACTACGTCAACGGCACGCCCGCGAGCAGGGAGCTGTGGAGCAGGTTCCATGCGGTCCACGCGGCAGGGTCGGGTCGGAGCATCGGGAACGTCGCCTCGATCATGGGCGAGCCCGGGCAGGTGGCGGACGGCCAGAGCTTCGCCTACGACTACAAGGGCTGGCCGGACCAGATGGTGGGGCGCGTCACGCCGGACGGAAGCCCGGGCGCGTCACGGCTCTGGAGCGACCAGGCTTCGAACGGCCGCGGTACGGTGTACGCGCCTCCGGGAACCGGCGCCAGGCTCTACATGGTCCCGGTGCTCCTCGGCGGCATGACGGACGCGGCGTATCCCTCGACGCGCACCGAGTACGTGCGGCGGATCCTCGCCGACCTCGGGCTCATCGGGACCAGCGGCGTCGCCGAGGCTCCGGTCGCGCGGCCGCACGGGCTCGAGCAGAACGCGCCGAACCCGTTCAACCCGACGACGACCATCCGCTACGCGGTGGGCGCGGACGGCGCGCGCGTGAGGCTCGCCGTGTACGACGTGGCGGGCAGGCTCGTCACGGTGCTCGCCGACGGTCCTGCACCGGCGGGGCGCCACGAGGCGCGGTGGGACGGCCGCGACGCGCGGGGCGACCGCGTGTCGTCCGGCGTGTACTTCTGCCGTCTGACGGTCGACGGCTGGTCCGACGTGAAGAAGATGACGATCCTCAAGTGACGTCCGTGACGTCACGCGGGAAGGCGATGGGCGGGGCGCGGGGTCAGCCCTCCAGCTCCGCCCATCGTTCGTAGAGGCGGTCCACCTTCGACTGCAGGGTTCGCTGTTCTCCGACGAGCTTCTTCGCCCGCTGACCGCTCGCATAGACCGCGGGGTCCGCAAGCTCGAGCCTGAGCTCCTCGAGCCTCTTCTCGCCCTTCGAGATGTCGTCCATGATCTGGCGTCGCGTGTCCCGCCGGCGGCGCTCCTCCGCGGAGAGGCCCCTGCGCGCCTCCGCTTCCTTCCGCTTCTGGTCCTTGCTCTTCGGACCGCTGCGCCTCGGCTTCGGCCCCGCCGCGCCGTCGTCGCTCCCGGCCCGCGGTCGGGGCGCGGTCGGCGCGGGGCTGCCCGACCGCTCGGCCTTCTCACGCTCCTTGGCGTACAGGTAGTCGCTGTAGTTGCCGTGGAAGAGCCTCAGCCGGCCGCGGTCGATCTCGAGGACCTTCGTCGCGAGACGGTCCATGAAGGCGCGGTCGTGGGACACGAGACAGACGGTGCCGGTGTACTGCGCGAGCGCGTCCTCCAGCACCTCGCGCGCCGACACGTCGAGGTGGTTCGTCGGCTCGTCGAGGAGCAGGAGGTTGGCGGGCCGCAGGAGCATCTTCGCGATCGCGAGCCGGCTCTTCTCTCCGCCGGAGAGCACGCCGACGCGCTTCTCGACGTCGTCGCCCGAGAACAGGAACGCGCCGAGGAGATTCCGCAGCCGCGGCCGCATGTCGTTCGGCGCGACGGACTCGAGCTCCGCGAGGATGGTCCTCGACTTGTTGAGCGTCTGTCCGGGGTCCTGACCGAAGTACTCGATCGTGACGTTGTTGCCGAGCTTGACCTCGCCGCCCTGGTGCGGCGTCCGGCCGGCCATGACGTTGAGCAGCGTGGACTTCCCCGCGCCGTTGACGCCGACCACCGCCACACGGTCGCCGCGCGACACGTCGAAGTCGATCCCGTCGAAGACGACCGTGTCGCCGTAGCGCTTCGAGAGGCCGCGGACCGACATGGGCACGGACGCGGCGCGCGGCGGCTGCGGGAACTCGAAGTGGATGCCCTTCCGGTCGCGCGGCACCTCGACGAGCTCGATCTTCTCGAGCATCCTGATGCGGCTCTGCACCATCGCGGCCTGGAACTTGTCGGCGCGGTGCTTGTCGATGAAGCGCTGGATCTGAGCAATGCGCTTCTCCTGCTGGTTGCGCGTCGAGAGGAGCGTCTCGCGGCGCTTCTCCCGCTGCTCGCGGTACGCCGAGTAGCCGCCGTAGTAGTCCACGAGCCCGTCGGACCAGACCTCGCTGATGCGGCCCACGACCTTGTCGAGGAACGTGCGGTCGTGCGACACGAGAACGACGGCGCCGGGGTACGATCTCAGGTACTCCTCGAGCCAGATGATGGACTCGAGGTCGAGGTGGTTCGTCGGCTCGTCGAGGAGCAGGACGTTCGGCTGCTTGAGGAGGAGCTTGGCGAGCGCGATGCGCATCTGCCACCCGCCGCTGAACTCCTCGGTCATCCTCCCGTGATCGGAGACCGCGAACCCGAGCCCCGAGAGCACCTCGGCGACCCTGGAGTCGATCGTGAACCCGTCCTTCGCCTCGAACTCGTGGTGGAGCTCGGAGTACTCACGCATGACGCGGTCGTGCTCGGGCCCCTCGGGCGGGATCTCGGCCATGAGGTGCTCGAGCTCGCGCATCCTCGTCTCGATGACGGACAGGCGGCCGAAGACCGACACGGCCTCGTCGAAGAGAGTCCGCCCCCTGAGGGTGAGTTCCTCCTGCGGGAGGTATCCGTACGTCGTCTTGCGGGAGGCGGAGATGGTCCCCTCGTCAGGATGGACGTCGCCGCGGATCAGCCGGAGGAGCGTCGTCTTGCCGCAGCCGTTGGGCCCGACAAGCCCCACGCGGTCTTCGTCGCCGATCCGCCAGTTCACGTTGCGGAAGAGCGGCTTGCCCGCGAAGGACACCGCGACGTTCTCGATCTGGACCACGGAAGCCCTCCCAGTCGCCATGGACCGCGAACGGTTCTCCGCCGTCCGCGGCCTGAGGAGCGAGTATACATCGGCGCGGAGGCCCGCGCCAAGGTCCGCGGCACGCTCCGCGCTACGGTCAGCGCGGCGGGCAACGCAGCGGCCGGCAACCGAAACGGGCTTGTGGGGGTCACACTCGACGCATACACTGGCCGCGGAGCCTCGGGCGACGCGGCGACAGGCCGGGAGGAAGGGCATGAGAAGGAGCGCGATGTGGATCGCCGCGGCCGTCGCCGCCGCGGCGCTCGCCGCCGGGTGCGGCGGCGGGACCGGGCGCGGCGCGGAGGCCGCGGGGACCCCGGACGGGCGGCGCGCCAAGGTCGCCGTCGGCGACGTCGCGGTCAGGCTCGCCGAGGTCGGCGAGATCCAACCGAAGACGAAGGTCCTCGTGAAGTCCAAGGTGAGCGGGAAGATCACGCGGCTCGTCGCCCGCGAGGGCGCGTGGGTGAACAAGGGCGGCGTGCTGGCGGTCGTCGAGCCCGACATGGCGCAGGCCCGCACAGTCGCCACCCTCAAGAGCGGGTACGGCCGGGCGAGGGTGGACCTCGACCGGGCGCGGCAGGACCACGAGCGCGACGTCAATCTCCACTCGGCGGGCCACATCTCCGACGAGGCGCTCAAGCTCTCGAAGGACGCCCTCGACATCGCCACGATCGAATACCGCTCGGCGCTCGAGCAGATGAAACTCGCCGCCGAGGACGGCGTCACGACGGAGCCCGAGGCCGAGTCCGCGCAGTTCCTCGAGATCCTCGCGCCCGCGTCGGGCATCGTCATCGAGCTCCAGATCGAGGAGGGCGAGATCGTCACGTCGGGCGCGCTCTCGTACACGAGCGGCTCGACGCTCATGGCCATCGCCAACCTCTCGGCCATGCAGATCAGGGCGGGCGTGAACGAGGTGGACGCCGGCAAGATACGGAACGGGCAGGCGGTGGCCATCGACGTGGACGCCTACCCCGATGTCGAGTACCACGGAGTCATCACGCACATCGCCCCCGCGGCGCGCAGCGCGGAGGGCGTCAAGATCTTCGACATCGAGATCGACGTCACGGACTCCGACGAGCGCCTGAGGCCAGGCATGACGGCGAACATCGAGATCCGGGGGGACCACCGGGAGGGCGTGCTCACGGTCCCGGTCGAGGCCGTGTTCAGGAAGCAGGGCCGGCACGTGGTGTACGTGTTCGACGGGAGCGGGAACGCGCCGGTCGAGCGGGAGATCCGGACGGGCATCAGCACGATCGACCTGGTCGAGGTCGTCTCGGGACTCAGCGAGGGTGAGGAGGTTGCGCTCTACGACCCGGCGCTCGAGGGCCAGCAGAAGACCGAGGACGAGCTCCGGCGCGAGCGCATGGCCGCCGGCCGGCGGGGATGAGGCGCCCATGCTGATCCGCACGGAGGCGCTCACGAAGACCTACGAGCTGGGGGCGGCGCAGGTCCAGGCCCTGCGCGGCGTGACCCTGGCGATTGACGACGGCGAGTACGTCGCGGTCATGGGGCCGTCGGGTTCGGGGAAGTCCACGCTCATGCACGTCCTCGGGTGTCTCGACACGCCCACGTCGGGCAGGTATCTGCTGCACGACCGCGAGGTGGGCGGCCTCACCGGACCCGCCCTCGCCCGCGTGAGGAACAAGGAGATCGGGTTCGTCTTCCAGAACTTCAACCTCCTCCCCAGGATCGACGTCGTCGCCAACGTGTCGCTTCCCCTCCTCTACCGGGGCTCCGTGACGAGGGCCGAGCGGCGGCGGCGTGCCATCGAGGTGCTTGAAACGCTGCGACTCTCCCACCGGCTCGGGCACCGGCCGAACGAGCTCTCGGGCGGCGAGCGCCAGCGCGCGGCCATCGCGAGGGCGCTCGTCAGCGATCCCTCCATCCTCCTTGCCGACGAACCGACCGGCAACCTCGACTCGAAGACGGGCCGTGAGATCATGGACGTCCTCGACGCGCTGAGCGCGGGCGGCAAGACCGTCGTGATCGTCACGCACGACGCCGGCGTGGCCTCGCACGCGCGCCGCGTGCTGCAGTTCGAGGACGGCGTCGTGGCGCGCGAGGACAGACGGTGAACCTCTTCGAGAGCTTCTCGGCGGGCGTGCAGGACATGGCGGCCAACAGGGCGCGCGCGGTCATCACGACCGTCGGCATCGTGCTCGGCGTCGCGTCGGTCGTCACGGTGCTCTCGCTCATGCACGGCGGCCAGGCGCAGACCGTCGCGTTCTTCGAGGAGCTCGGAGGCCTCCGGGAGCTTCGCATCACAGACTCGAGAAGCGACCGCGTCGTCATGACGGCCGCGGAGCGCGCGTCCGAACGACTCACCTACCGCGACGCGCAGGCCATTCTGGAGGAGTGCCCCTCCGTCCTCACCGTGGACCCGGAGATCGTCCGGTACCTCCAGGTGACCTGGGGGGACAGGACGTTCCGGATGAAAGTCCTCGGCACGAACGCGCACTACCCGTACGCGGACGACATGCCGGTCGCGACCGGCCGCTTCATCACGGACATCGACTGCGAGACGCACGCGAACGTGGTCGTCATGGGGCCGACGTACCGCGAGGACCTCTTCGGCGCGGCGGATCCGATCGGGAAGAAGATCAGCATCGAGGGCATCCCGTTCACGGTCGTCGGGCTCATGGAGAAGAAGGAGTTCTACTTCCGCGGAGGCGGCGGCCCGGGCGACCGCAACGTCCTCGAGTGGTTCAACCGGAGCCACTACATCCCGATCACGACCATGATCAAGCGGTTCACCGTCAGCGACCGGCTCGGCGGGCTCGAGATCGCGGCCCGGACGGTCGAGGACGTGCCGAGGCTCGAGCGTGAGGTCAGAACGCTCCTCCGGCGGAGACACGGCGTCGAGGACTTCGAGATCGACTCGAAGCGGGAGGGCGTCGAGCAGCAGGCGCAGCAGCAGCAGTTCTTCAACATCGTGTTCTGGGCCGTGGCGTTCGTGTCGCTCTTCGTGGGCGGCGTGGTCATCGCGAACATCATGCTCTCGTCGATCACGGAACGCGTGCGCGAGATCGGCGTCCGGAAGGCCCTCGGCGCGTCGGCGCGCGACGTGTTCGTGCACTTCCTCGTCGAGGCCGTGGCGGTGACCTCGGTCGGGGGCGCCGTGGGGCTCGTCGTGGGCTTCGGCATGACCGCCGCGGTGGACAAGCTGCTCGGGATGCCCACGGCGCTCGCGCCCTCCATCCCGCTGATCGCGTTCCTGACGTCCCTGGCTGTCGGCCTCGTCTTCGGCGTGTTCCCCGCGCTCAGGGCGGCCCGCCTCGACCCGGTCGAAGCCCTGAGGTACGAGTAGAGAGGAGCCTCCCGTGAACCTGCTCGAAAGCGTGCTGGGAGGGCTCTCGTCCATCCGGACGCACAAGCTGCGCTCGGGGCTCACCCTCTTCGGCATCATCGTCGGCGTGGCGTCGGTCGTCGCGATGCACTCGTTCGTCGGCGGGATCAGCG
>VGIX01000032.1 GCA_016867725.1 Candidatus Effluviviaceae Genus I sp. | reverse complement strand
TCATCCCCCGCTCGAGCAGGAAGCAGGCGTGCGGGTCCAGCGACCCGCCCAAGTGATCGAGCATCCGTTTCGCCCCCCGCACCAGCTCGGCCGACCCGATGAGCGCTCCCGCGGCGACGTCGGAGTGCCCGTTCAGGTACTTCGTCCCGCTGTGGAGCGAGAGGTCGAATCCGTGCTCGACAGGTCGGAAGTTCACCGGGCTTGCGAACGTGTTGTCGATCATGGATACGAGGCCGTGGCGCTGCGCGAAGGCCACGACGCCATCGAGGTCCGGCACGCGCATGAGCGGGTTGGAGATGGTCTCCACGTAGATCGCCCGGGTCTCGGCGCGAAGCGCGCGTTCCCACGACGGAGGGTCGCCGGCGGCCACGAAGGTGTAGGAGATCCCGAGCCGCTCGAGGTCGTGCACGACGAACGTGTGTGTGCCTCCGTACAGCGAGTCCTGCACGAGAAGGTGATCGCCCGCGCGCAGGACCGAGAGCATCGCCGTGGTGATCGCCGCCATGCCGCTCGAGGTCACGAGCGCCGCCTCGGCGCCTTCGAGCGCCGCGAGCTTCTCCTGCACGGCCAGGTGGTTCGGGGTGTTGTTGAGGCGGATGTACCGGATGTCGTGGTACGTCGAGGCGCCCTCGTCCTCGTACATCGCCGACTGGAAGATCGGCGTGACGATGGCGCCGAGAACGCGCGGCGTCGGCGTGCCGGCGTGAACGGCGAGCGTGTCGATGCGCTTCCTGGTGTCAGCCATGAAGCCTCCGATGGCGGAACGGTCTGGGTGGATGCGCGGACCCGCGCCGTGCGGCGCCGCGTCACACGACGGCATCGTACACCAGCGTGACGGCGTCGCGCCAGCGGCTCAGACGACCGCGCTTCCGGGGGCGTGCTTCGTGAGGACTTCTCTGACCTTCCTGGCGAGCGTCTCAGCGGAGAACGGACGCCGGAGGACGTGCATGCCGGGATCGAGCATCTCGTCCCGGCCGGCGTCTCCGTTCGAGTAGCTCGAGATGTAGAGCACCTGGGCGCCCGGGCGCAGACGGGAGAGCCGGTCGGCCAGCCTGCCGCCGCCCATGGCGGGCATCGCGAGATCGGTGATGGCCAGGTGGACCGGACCTGCGTGCTCACCGGCCGCGCGGAGCGCGTCGAGCCCGTCGCTCGCCTGGATCACCGTGTAGCCGAGCCCCTTGAGGACCGTGCTCACGAACTCGCGCACGGGGGCCTCGTCGTCCACGACGAGCACCGTCTCCGTGCCGCGCGCCGCGCGCTCCGCGGTCGCGTCGGCCATCTCGCGGAGCGTGCGCGTCCCGGCCACCGGGAAGTGGATCCGGAACGTCGTGCCGCGGCCCGGAGCGCTCTGCACGTCGATCTCGCCTCCGCTCTGCTTGACGACGCCGTAGACCATCGCGAGCCCGAGCCCGCTTCCCTTCTCCTTGCCCTTGGTCGTGAAGAAGGGCTCGAAGATGCGGCCCATGACCTCCGGGGGCATCCCGGCGCCGGTGTCCGCGACGGAGAGCACGACGTACGACGCCGCGCGGCGGTCGGGGTGCGATCGCCTGAACTCCTCGTCCGGCGTCACGTTCTCCGTCCCGATCGCGAGCCGCCCTCCTGTGGGCATCGCGTCCCGCGCGTTCACGACGAGGTCCACGAGCACCTGCTCAAGCTGGCCGGGATCGGCCTCCACGAAGCCGGCCTCCGGGTCGAGGGAGAGCGTGATCTCGACGCGCTCGCTCACCAAGCTCTGCAGCATGTCCCTCATTCCGGCGACGAGCGCGTTGAGGTCGAGGACCTTCGGCTGGAGCATCTGCCTGCGGCTGAACGCCAGGAGCTGCTTGACCAGGAGCGCGGCGCGCCGTCCGCCGCTGAGGATCTCCGTGGCGCTCTTCGTCATCGGCGAGGCGACACCCTTCGCCCGCTCGAGCATGAGCTCCGCGTGGCCGTTGATCACAGTGAGGACGTTGTTCAGGTCGTGCGCGATGCCGCCGGCCAGCTCGCCGATCGCCTCCATCTTCTGCGACTGGCGCATCTGCTCCTCGATGCGTCGCTCGTTCGTCACGTCCCGCTTCGCAGCGACGTACTTCACGATGGCTCCCGAGGCGCTGCGGACCGGGGAGATGATGGCCTCCTCCTCGTACAGGGACCCATCCTTCCGCCGGTTCGTGAAGTGGCCGCGCCAGACCTCGCCCCGACCGATGGTCTTCCACAGGTCCTCGTAGAACGCGGGCTCCTGCTTGCCGCTCTTGAGGACCCGCGGGTTCTTGCCCTCGACCTCGGTCCGCGCGTAGCCGGTGATGCGCTCGAAGGACGGATTGACATACTCGATGACGCCGTCGGGGTCCGTGATGACGATGGCGTCCCCCGCCTGCTCGATGGCGGCCAGGAACTCCAGCGCGCGGTCGCGCCGCTCGATCTGCCCGAGCATGTCGTTGAAGCTGTCGCACAGGCGCCCGACTTCGTCGTCGCCGCGCTTGGTCACGCGCACGGAGTAGTCGCCCGTCTCGGAGACGCGCTGGGCGGCCCCGGCAAGGCTCGCGACAGGCTCGGACACGAAGCGCTGGAGCTTCGAGGCCAGCAGCACCGCAAGACCAACGGCGCAGCCCATGGCCGCGACGGCGGTGAGGACGGCAAGGAGCATGCGCTCCCTGAGCTCGCTCGTGTCGGCGCGGAGGACGAGCGTCCCGACGGCGTCGCCACCCTGACGGATCGTGACGAAGGCGTGCAGGTGGTCCCCGTGGAACGTCGCCCCGTCCATGCCGGGCACGGGGCATACCGCCGCCCCCGGCTCGGCCCCCGGCGCCTGATACTCGGCGAAGACGGAGCCATCCCCGGAGTAGACCCAGGCCTGCGCCACGAGGGGCTCGCGGCTCAGCGTGCTGAGGACTTCCTCCGCCGCGGTGGGATCGTCGAAGACGACCGCCGCCGCCGTGTTCGCGCCGACGACCTCGGCCAGGCCCGACACTCTGTTGACCATTGAGGTCCGCACATACGTGATGTCGCCCGTCAGGAGCACGGCCGCGACGACGACCACGACGACCGCCGTGGTCACGGCGGTGATGAGCGTGATCTTCGTCCGGAGGGGCATGTCGGCGTAGGATGCGTGTCTCACGCGCGCCGTTCCTCTTCGACGATCTCGGCAAGCCGCAGGAGCTTCGAGCTCACCTTGAGCCCGGCGCGGCCCGCCGCCCCGACGTTGATCTGGAACGCGACCTTTCCGTTCCTCACGACGAACCCGACGGCGCCTCCGGCCTTCGCGAACTCGGCGGCGTCGCTCACGGTGAGCACGGGCGACGCGCTCACCGCCCGCACGATGGCCGGCACCGCGGCCGCCTGGGACGCGCCGACGAACACGACGTGGCACCCGACGGCGCCGGACGGCGACTGGAGTTGGCGAACGACGATCGGCCTCCCCCCGGCGGACTTCCCGCCGGCGGACGCGGCGATCACCTGAACGTACGCCGCATCCCCGAGCACACCCAGGACGACCGGCGAGTCAGGCGACTCGAACGCCGCCGTGGGCCACTCGACGTACTGCGTGAAGCGGTAGAGGAAGGCGGCCTTCACATCGCGGTCGGTTGGCGGGTCGGCGGGGCGCGCCGTGGCCGGGGCGAGCGCGACGACCGCGGCGAGCGCCGCGAGCGCGACGAGCCGCGCCGTCCCCATTCCTGCGCCACGCGCGACCACGACGGGAACCTCCTAGAACCGCCGAGAGAGCTCGATCCGGAGCGTCCGGCCGTCCTGCTCGATGACGTCCTGAACGTGTTCCTCCGACGCGGGGTCCTGCCGCTTGCGGTCGAAGACGTCGTCGACCGACGCCGCGAGGGTCCACGCGCCGTCGTCGCTGCCGGCGAGAAGGTCGGCGTTCACGACGACGCACGCGTCCGCCGTGCCGCCGCGCACCGTCGGCCGGTCGCCGACGTACTGGACCTCCAGCGCGCCTATGAACCTGTCGTGCGCGAACGGCCGCGTCACGTGGACCTTCGCAAGGTGCTGCGGCGACCCGCTGAGGCGCTCGCCGGTCGCGCCGTCGCGCGCGGTCTGGTAGCTGTAACTCGCCCGTCCCCAGCACCCGCGGACGAACCGCTGCTCCAGCTCGACCTCGAAGCCGGCCGACTGCGCCCGGTCCGTGTTCAGGTAGACGAGCAGGCTGTCCGTGGGGTCGGTGGCCAGACCGATGAGGCCGTCGAACTCCATCGCGAAGACCGACACCGTCAGCTGAGACGTCCCGCCGATCCTGTGCTCGACCACCGCCTCGTACGATGTCACGCTCTCGGGGCCGAGGTCGGGGTTCGGCTTCTGCGTCTGCATCCCGTCGTGGTAGTAGAGCTCGTACGGACTGGGGGCGCGGAACGCCCCGCCGTAGATGAGCTTCGCGACGGTGCGCGTCGTCGGCGACCAGACCAGAGACAGCCGCGGGCTCCAGTCGCCGCCGAACGTGTCGTAGTCGTCGTAGCGCAGCCCGGCGTGCAGCGTCAGCGCGTCGGAGAGGCCGAACTCGTCCTGGAGGTAGAGTCCCCAGAACCGGCTCGATTCCAGACTCTCCAGGTAGCTCGTCCCATCCCCGTCGAAGTTCAGCTGGTCCAGCCGGAGGTTATCGCGGTACTCGCCGCCCAGCGAAACGAGGTGGCGCGTCCCGAAGCGGCGGATCACGAGCGCCTCACCACCCAGCCACCGCCCCTCGGTTCTGTCGTGGTTGAGATACTCGCCGTCGTCGAAGACGTAGTCGCCTTCGTAGGAGTAGGCGCCGTGCTGGACGCGCGCCAATACCGAGAGCGTCTCGGGCACGCCGCGCTGCCATTCGAGATCAACGAACGCCATCTCGTCCAGGGACCGGTTGCGTTCGTCATCGAGCACCATGCCCCACGCGCCCGTGGGGATGCCCTTCTCGCGCGAGCTGTAGATGGCCTGAACCGTGAGCGGCCCGTGCGTTGCCCGGGCGAAGGCGCTCCCGCTGCGCTCGTGGTCGTTGCTCGAGTAGCCGCTGTTGCTCGCGGGGTCGTCCAGCTCATGGAAGTGGAGCGTCCTGCCGTCACTGTCGCTCAGGCTGCCGGACACGAGGACCGAGGTGCGGCCCGGACGGGAGAACGTGACGCGGCCGCCCGCCGTGCCACCGCTCGCGACCTCGGCCGAGACATCGGCGCCCCGCGCGTCGCCCGCCTTCGTCACGACGTTCACCACGGCGAGAAGCGCGTTCGTGCCGTACAGCGACGAGCCCGGACCGTGCACGACCTCGATGCGCTCCACGAGCGCCGTGTCAACGGGAAACTCCCCGCCGACAGGACCCTGGTTGTAGACGGGGTCATTCACGCGGAAGCCGTCCACGAGCACCAGCACACGGCTTCCGTAGTCGCCCGGACGGAGGATCCCGCGCACCCCGACGTACTGGTAGTTGCGGTCGTACGCGGTGTAGAGGCCTCGCACGGAGGCGAGCGCGTCGCCGAGCGTCCGATAGCCGAAGCGCCGGATGTCCTCGGCGGTGATGACGCTGACGGACGAGGGGGCGGTGCGCGCGTCCTCGGCGTGGCGCGAGGCCGCGACGACGACGCGGACATCCATGAGCTCTTCAAGGCTCAGGTCGGCGAGGTCCGCGGACGACGGCGCGGCTGCGCTGCCGGCCTGGCACCACGCGAGCAGAGCCACGACGGCCGCCGCTGCGCATCCCCCGCGCTGCCCACCGGCGCCGACGTTCCACATCGCCCGCCACCACGACGCTGGCATGTCGCCTCACTCGATTGCTGAATGAGCATCATCGAGAGCCCGGTCGCTCCCGCAGGACATGGAGCATCCGGCGTGCCAACCCGCTGGTCGCCAACCTGCCGGCAGGCCCACCCTCTCGCGCGCTCGAGGAACGCCCGTCCCGCGCCGGCGTGAGGTATAATGCGACCATGCGCCTGCCCCGCGTCCTTCTGCCCGCTGACCGCATCGCCTCGGCCGAGGTCGCTCGCGGGCTTCGCATGCTCCTGCTCGACGGCGTGTGCTCCCAGACGATGCTCGTGCTCTCGGGCGGCGCGTTCCTCGTCGCGTACGCCATCCTCCTTGGCGCCTCCAACAAGGTCATCGGGCTCCTCTTCGCGATCCCCTGGGCCGCGCAGATGCTCCAGCTGCCCAGCAGCATCATCGTCGAGCGTGCCGGCCTCCGAAAGGCCGTCGTCGTCGCGAGCGCGGGCGTGAGCAGGATCGCGCTCCTCGCGATGGCCGCGGTGCCGTGGCTCTTCCCGGCGCCGCGTCGCCTCGCCGTGCTCGTCGTCTCCCTCGCGCTCTTCTGGGGGATCGGCGCGGTCGGCAACTGCGCCTTCAGCCCGTGGATGCGCGACCTCGTGCCCGACCGCGTGCGCGGGCGGTACTTCGGCAGAAGGCTCTCGCTCGCCGTCGCCGTAGGAGCCGCGGTGAGCGTGCTGGGCGGCGTCGGCGTGGATGCGTACCGGGCGCGCGTGCAGCCGGAGATCGGCGCCTACTCCCTGCTCCTTCTCGCTGCCGCCGCCGTCGGCTTCCTCGGGATCGCGTGCCTGCTCCGAGTGCCCGAGCCGCGCATGCGCCGCCCCGAGGCCCGCAGCGTCGGAGCCGCGCTGGTTCAGCCGCTGCGCGATGCCAACTTCCGGCGGCTCCTTCTCTTCCTTGGAACGTGGTACTTCTCCGTGAACCTCGCGACGCCGTTCTTCGCGGTCTACATGCTCACGCGGCTCCATCTCAGCATGACCTGGATCATGGTGCTCTTCCTCCTCAACCAGGGCGCGGTCGCGGCGTTCCTCAACGTCTGGGGCCGGCTCGCTGATCGGTTCAGCAACAAGTCCGTGCTCGCGGCCGCCGCCCCGCTGTTCATGGCGAGCACCGTCCTCTGGCCGCTCACCGGACTGCGGAGCTCGCCGGCGTTCGTGCTCGGGATGCTCGCGCTCATCCACGTGCTGGCGGGCATCTCCACCGCCGGCGTGATGCTCTGCGGGTGGAACGCCGCGCTCAAGCTCGCACCCCGCGCCTCCACCACGAGCTACCTCGCGACGAACGCTCTCGTCTTCGGCGCCGCAGCGAGCGTGGCGCCGATCCTCGCGGGCTGGGCTCTCGACTGGACCCTGGCGCAAGGAGTGGCATGGACGCTGGGCGGCGGCGGACTGCCGTCCCTCGCCATCGACGGTCTGGATCTCCTCTTCGTCGCGTCCGTCATCGCCGGTGCGGTGGCGCTCAGGTTCCTGAGTCGGGTCGAGGAGCGCGGGGACATCGAGGAGATGGAGGTCTTCGCGGAGCTGTACGCCGAGGCGCGCACCGCCGCGAGAACGCTCGCGAGCGCGGCCTTGTTCAGGGGCTTCGCGGGGTTTCCCTACGATCTCCTGAGGCGGCGACCGCCGGGCGAGCCGCCGAGCGGGGACGGCGCTCCGGAGTGACATCGGGCCGGACGCCGGCCACGCTCCCCCGCCCGACCGCTGACTGCAAGCCCACGTATCGCTCGTCGTCAGCATCATCATTGCCAACGCGCACACTATGTGCGTGCACGACAGGATGGTGTTGTTGTATACTGTCGCCCCGCGTGGGTCGGCAACGGCCGTCCGGTGACATCGCCGGCGAGCATCGAGCGGTGCGCGGGATGCGGCATCGGAAGGCGAGTGAACGAACGTGCACGGAAGCAGGAGGTGAGGCGGCCGCTCAGACCGGACTCGTGTGGATGAACTCCGCAGCATGCCCCCTGTGAACAAGGGAGAAGAGAGACAATGAGACTCGTTATCCTCGCTCTTGCAGCCCTGCTCGCTGTCACCGCGTGCGCGTCGGCGAACAGCGCGTCGCTGTCGAATGTGATGCCGGTGAAGGACGTGCCTCCCGTGATGCCCCCCGAGCCCGATGGAAAGACCCAGGGCGGCGACACGTTCGCCACGGCCTTCGTGATCGGCGCCGTCCCCTTCGACGACACCGGCACCACCGTCGGCTACGCCAACGACTACGACGAGTCCTGCCCGTACACGGGCTCGACATCGCCCGACGTCGTGTACAAGTACACGCCGACGACCACGCAGCTCCTCAACATCTACACCTGCAACTCCGGCTACGACACGAAGCTCTACGTGTACGAGAACACGTACACCCCGGGCGTGCCCTACGCCTGCAACGACGACAGCAGCCTCTGCTCCGGGCCGTCCTACAGGTCCTACATCGAGAGCATGTGGGCGTACGCGGGCAACACGTACTGGATCGTGGTTGACGGATACGCCGGCGACTACGGCGCATACGAGTTCCACATCCGTGCGGTCGTGCCGCCGCAGCCGTGCGACCCGAACTACTGCCCGCCGGGCGCGATCGTGAACCAGGAGCCGACCTGCTACGACGGTTACGTTGACACGTACAACGGCGGCTGCAACGTGACGCCCTACAAGTTCGACGCGCTCGCGCTCAACACGACGGTCTGCGGCGAGAGCGGCAACTACGACGCCAACTACTACCGCGACATGGACTGGTTCCACTTCACGCCGACGACCAACATCGTCGTCAACGCCTGCCTCTGCACGAGCTTCCCCGGCAGGATGTGGATCGGCACCACCGACTGCGTGAGCTACAACCTGACCTCGATCGCGACAACGCAGGGCTACCTCGGATGCATGACCTACGCGATGACCGCCGGCGTGGAGTACACCATCGTCGTGTCCATCGACGGCTGGCTCAGCATCCCCTGCGGCTCGAAGTACGTCCTCCGGTTCTACGAGGAGGGCTACTCGCCCGTCGAGAACACGAGCTGGGGCACCATCAAGGCGCTCTACAGGTAGGCTCTGCGGTCTCGGAAGAAGCGACCCACGCACCGCGCCCCGCCGGTCAAACCCGGCGGGGCGCTCGTTTGGTGGGCGGCCCGCGGGGTTGCCTTCAGGACCGCGCCGTAGTATGGTCGGACCTCGACGCACCGCGGCGGCGGAACGCGACGCACCCGTGAGGGGGGACTTCCATGAGAACCGTCAGCTCGTTCATGGACACGCACTTCAGGCACTTCAACGCGCGCGAGACCGTTGACGCGGCGAAGGCGTGGCGCCGTCACCTCGACGGGGGCGGCGAGATGCTCCTGGCGATGGCAGGGGCGATGAGCACCGGGGAGCTGGGGATCTCGCTTGCGGAGATGATCAGGCAGGACAAGGTCCACATCATCTCGTGCACCGCCGCGAACCTCGAGGAGGACATCTTCAACCTCTTCGCGCACGACGAGTACGAGATGGTCCCGCACTACCGGTCGCTCACGCAGCGCGACGAGGCGCGGCTCCGCGACAAGGGCCTCAACCGCGTGACGGACACCTGCATCCCCGAGTCCGTGATGCGCCACACCTACAGGCTCCTCGTCGAGCTGTGGAAGGACGCCGCGAACAAGGGGAAGCCGCGCTTCCCGTACGAGTTCATCTACGAGCTCCTCGACATCCCGGGGCTTGCGAAGAAGTACCAGATCCCGCCGGAGCGCTCGTGGGTCCTCGCCGCCAAGGAGAAGGGCATCCCCATCCTGTCGCCGGGGTGGGAGGACTCCACGCTGGGGAACATGTTCACGGCCCACGTGATGATGGGCGTGATCAAGAGCCACCGCGCCGTGCGGTCCGGCACCGAGCAGCTCGCCTACCTCGCGGACTGGTACCTCAAGCGCTGCAGGAAGGGCGTCCCGGTGGGGTTCTTCCAGATCGGCGGCGGCATCCCGGGCGACTTCGCCATCTGCGCGGTGCCGATGATCATCCAGGACATGCGGAAGAAGATCCCGTACTGGGCGTACTTCGCGCAGATCACCGACAGCACGACATCGTACGGCTCCTACTCCGGCGCCGCGCCGTCGGAGAAGATCACCTGGTACAAGCTGGACGAGAAGACGCCGAAGTTCAGCATCAACTCCGACGCCTCGATCGTCGCCCCGCTCATCTTCGCGTACGTCCTCGGACAGTAGCCGCTCTCGCCGGGCCGCCGGAAGCCGCGCGCGGACCGGCCGCCGCGGCGATCGCCCGCCTGTCGGGTGCCGGCAGGGCGGGCGCGCCCGCCTCAACGAGCCGCGCCGCGTCGAACCACGCCGCCGACCCTCCGGAAGCGATCCTGCCCGTCACGCGCGTCGCTCGGAACACGAGCATCGTCACGCGATGCCTCGTGACCGAGTACCGCGCTGCGACCGGCGGCCCGGCGAACCGGCACGAGACGCCGGTGAGCCGCCGCACTTCCGCCGTGAGAACCGCGGGGTCCGCGGCCGCTGGACCGTGGCTCCTCGGAAGCGCCCAGAGTCCCTTCCACCATCCCCTGGGATGCTCGCCGCGAACAAGGAGAACGCGCCCGCGACGGATGACGAGCGCCGACGCCTCCGTGACGCCGACCGAGGTGACCCGTCGCCCGGACCCAGGATACGCGGCCGGCCGCCCCGAGCGGCGCCCGAGGCAGTGGCGGCGAACAGGGCATTCGTCGCACCGAGGCGCCGGCAGGCACACCGTGGCGCCGAGCTCCATGACGGCCTGGTTCCAGTCGCCGGGGCGGGCGGGGTCGATGAGCTGCGCGCCCTCGGCGAGAAGTCGCCCCCGGCCGGCGGCCGTCGAGGCGTCCGCGCGGCGCGCGGCCACGCGCCCGAAGACGCGCGCGGCGTTCGCGTCGAGCACCGGCACGACCTCGCCGAACGCGATGCTGGCGACCGCCGCGGCCGTGTACTCCCCCACCCCCGGCAGGCCCCTGAGCTCGTCGGCCGTCGCGGGGAGGACGCCCTCGCGCTCCGAGACGACGGCGCGCGCCCCCTCGAGGAGCGCCCGCGCCCGGCGGTAGTACCCAAGACCCGACCACGCGGCCAGGACGTCGTCCTCCGCCGCCTCGGCGAGCGCGCGCACGCTCGGGAACCTCGCGAGGAACCGCGGCCAGCACTCCGCGACGCGCGCCGCCTGCGTCTGCTGGAGCATCACCTCCGAGACCCACACGGCGTACGGGTCCTTCGTCCTTCGCCACGGAAGGTCGCGATGATCCGCGTCGTACCAGCGGAGAAGCGCGCGGGAGAAGGTCCCCCGCCGCGAGGTGTCGCGTCTGTGCATGCGCTCCATGATATCACGCGATCCGCGGCGTCACGAGCGCGTCAGCGGCGCGCGAGCGTGCCCGCGATGCCCGGCTTGCGAAGCGCACCCGCGTCCGGTAGACTGTCCGACGCGGGCGCGAGCCCGCGCCCCAGATGAGGCCAACACGACCCGCCGCGCGCCGGCGCAAGGAGACAGCCATGAAGGAGAAGGAGACGTTCGGCCCGGGCGACAAGGTGCCCGCGACCGGCCGCTACCTCTGCGAGATCTGCAACACCGAGGGCGGCGTGGACGCCCACGAGTTCAAGGCCGGCGAGGAGTTCCCCCAGTGCATGAACTGCGGGTGCTCGACGAACTGGAGGAAGGCGCCCGCATCGAAGTAGCCCGCGCGAGGACGATCCTCCCATGGCGGACGGCATGAGGTGCCCGCGGTCCGGATCCGAGTTTGCCCGCTACTGGTCGCTCGACCCGGACGTTCTCTTCCTCAACCACGGGTCGTTCGGGGCCTGCCCCACGCCCGTCCTCGCCGCGCAGGCGCGCATCCGTGCCCGCCTCGAGCGGCAGCCGGTCCAGTTCCTCGTCCGCGATCTCGAGCCGCTCCTCGACGAGGCCCGCGCGACGCTCGCCGCGTTCGTGGGGGCCGATCCGGACGACCTCGCGTTCGTGCCGAACGCGACGACGGGCGTGAGCACGGTCCTCAGGTCGCTCCGCTTCGAGCCCGGCGACGAGCTCGTCACGACGAGCCACGAGTACAACGCCTGCCGGAACGCGCTCGACTTCGTCGCAGCGCGCACCGGCGCGCGCGTCGTGTTCGCCGACGTCCCATTCCCGTGCGACTCGCCCGACGACGTCGTCAGCGCCGTGCTCGCGCGCGTGACGCCTCGAACGAAGCTCGGCCTCTTCGACCACGTGACGAGCCTCACGGGCATGGTGATGCCCATCGAGCGGCTCGTCCGCGAGCTCGCGGCGCGGGGCATCGACACGCTCGTGGACGGAGCGCACGCGCCCGGCATGCTGCCGCTCGATGTCCGCGCGCTTGGGTCCGCCTACTACGTCGGCAACTGCCACAAGTGGCTCTGCGCGCCGAAGGGCGCCGCGCTCCTCTGCGTGCGGCGCGACAGGCAGGGAGCCGTCCATCCCCTGACCGTGAGCCACGGCGCGAACTCGACGCGCGCCGACCGACCGAGGTTCAGGCTCGAGTTCGACTGGACCGGGACGGACGACCCGACCCCCGCGCTCTGCGTCCCCGTCGCGATCCGGTTCCTCGGATCGCTCCTCCCCGGCGGCTGGCCGGAACTCATGGCGCGCAACCGCGCCCTCGCGCTGGCCGCGCGCACGCTCCTCTGCGAGACGCTCGACGTGGACCCGCCGTGCCCCGAGAGCATGATCGGGACGCTCGCGAGCGTGCCGTTCGCCCGCGGGCCGTACCGCTTCGAGACGACGGCGCTCGCGTTCGATCCGATGGAGAAGGCGCTTCGGGAGCGGTACGGGATCGAGGTCCCCGTCCTGGCGTGCCCGACGGGGCCCGGGAGCATCGTGAGGATCTCCGCGCAAATCTACAACTCGCGCGCGCAGTACGAGGTCCTGGCGCGGGCGCTCGGGGAACTCCTCGCCGAAGGACGCGCGGGCGCTACTCGAGCGTGATCGGGATCTCCGCGACGTAGAGGAGCTTCCGGTCGCGGTGCTCGAGGAAGCGCCTCAGCAGGAAGCCGACGTCCGGGACCACCGGCGCGTCGAAGACGACGTTCCCGTTCACCGACACGACGACGTTCCTGTCCAGCCGGAACATGTCCGGGTGCACGAGCACGCGGAACGCGCCGACGCGCGACGCCTCGACGTCCACGCGGTTGGCCGAGAAGCTCGCCCTCGCGAGGGCGGAAGGGAGTTCCCGCTTGAAGCAGTTGTAGGCGCCCGGCTCCGGGACGCGGCCGTCCAGAGCGACGCGCGCGCCGCCCCTGAGCACCGTGAGGCTGATGGGCCCGCCGCGCACGAGGCGCGCTTTGTAGTCGTTGAGGTCGTCTCCGGTCCTGATGGGCGCGCCGCCGCCCGCGACGATCACGTCGCCCGCGGAGAGCCCGACGCGCCGCGCGGCCGTGTCCCCGTCGGGCAGCCCGCCGACGAGCACGCCGTCTCCTTCGTAGCTCCAGTCGGGGAAGAACCCGACGCTCACCCTGTCGTCGGGCAGGGCGACGTTGAAGTCGCCGTGCCACGGTTCGGGGTCGCTCAGGCTCACGCGGTCGACGGCAAGCCAGCGGCATGCGCCGAACTCGGGGAGCGCGCTCTCCCAGACGATCCGCGTGGGGAACGGGTCGCGCGGGTGTCGCATGAGGAACGCGGCGATCCGCGGCAACTCCTCGTCGGCATAGTCGAAGTCGTGCCGGCCGGGAAGCTCGCGGTAGAACACCTCGCCGCCCGCCGCGCGCGCCATGTCGAGCGTTCGACGCATGAGGCTCGACGGATAGAGCTGGTCGTCGAACGTCGTGACCGCGTACACGGGCGTGTTGGCGAGGTTCGGAGCGTAGGTCGGGAGGTCGCCGTCGAGACTTCCGACGCCGATGTGACCGTTGAGCGCGACGAAGGCCGCGTAGTCGTTCGGCGCGACCATCCCGTACAGGAAGGCGGCCGACGCGCCGTCCGAGAACCCGCCGAGCCACACGCGGTCGTCGTCCACGTTGCACTCGCGCTTCACCGTCCGCACGAGGTCCCGGACGTTCGCCATGCCGACCCGGTCCCACCACGTCGCCCCGAGCTGCCCGAACGGGAAGAGCGCGATCCACCCCTCGCGCGCCGCGAGCGCGGCGAACGGGTCGTCGGCGACGTAGGCGACCGGGTCCTCCTCCGGCCGCGCGCGGGAGACGCCGCCGTGGAGCACGACGAGGAGCGGCGTGGGAACGGCCGCGTCGTAGCCCGGCGGCGCGACGAGCACCCACGGGAGCTCCAGCGTGTCGGCCACGGTGACCGAGCTCAGGATCGGCTCGCCGAGGGTCGCCGGCGCGGGGAACTCGGCAGCCTCGATCCGGGCCGCGACGTCGTTCCACGCGGGGCGCGCCGCGACGATCTCGCCGATGAGCCGCTCGGTGTCGGCGCCCTGCGGCGCGGCGAGAAGCTCGTCGAGGGCCGCCTGCCAGCCGCGGACTCCCGGCGCGGCGGGCGCGGCCTGCGCCGCAGAGAACGCGAGGGCGAGGACCATCCAGACGACGGCCGTTGCGCGGAGCATGGACTCACCTCCTACTGACCGGGACCGATCTCGTACACGCGGAACGCGGCCTGGACGTAGCGGAGCTTCGTCTCCAGGTTCTTGTTGTGGGCGTAGTTTCGCCTCGTGTCCGGAAGGAACGCCCAGTGGTCGCTCGCCGCCACGAGCGCGTCGCGAAGCTGCCACCTGTGCGTGTACGTCCTCCACGTGAGAGAGCGGATGGCGGCGACCTGCCCCGGCGTGAGGAGGTCCAGGTCCAGCCGGGGGATCTTCGCGGGGTCGATCACGTAGCGTCTGATCTCGGCTGCATCGAGGAAGAGCCTGACGTCGGCATCTCCGAGTCCCTCCGCTCGCCTGACGGCAGCCTTGAACGCCCTCGCGTTCGCGAATCGCTGGCCCACGAGCGGCGAGAGCGCCTCCTCGGAAGCACCCTGGGCCACGAGACGGGCGCGCGCCGGCTTCGTGATCTCGTACGGGATCGGCTGCTGCACCGTGAGCGTGAAGACGTTCTGCAGGAAGAAGAGACCGAAGAACGAGAGCAGTCCGGCCGCGACCGGCGTCGCGACCCATCCCCCTGCCACGCGCCCCAGGACCCCGAGTTTGATGTTCCTCCCGCCCTTCGCGATGGCGATCCCCACGATCGCGCCGATCACCGCCTGGGAGCTCGACACGGGAACGAGGGGGATGGCCGGGAGCCGGCGCGAGACGAGCCAGTCCCGGAGCCCCTCCGACGCGAACAGGAACAGGACGATCGAGTGCGCCGCCACGACGATGAGCCCGGCGACCGGCGTGAGCCTGAAGAGGTCCTTGCCGACGGTCATCATCACGCGCTTCGAGTAGGTGTAGACACCGGCCGCGATGGCGAGCCCTCCGATGAGGAAGAGGATCTGCGCGTGCGAGAACGACACCGCGCCCAGGAGCCGCACCGACCCCGCGGGCACAGCCGGGACGAACACGCCCACGACGTTCGCGATGTTGTTGGCTCCAAGCGCGTACGCGCCGAAGGCCCCGACGAGGAGAAGCCCGATCCGCGTGAGCGAGTCACGCTCGAGGATGTGCACCTCGCGCCGCGCCAGGAACCACCGAAGCCCGACGAACATGAGTCCGGCGAGCGCTGCGGCGAGGATCGGACAAGCGACCCACGTGGACACGATGGTGGCAAGCGAACCGGCGTCGGTCTGCGACCCCGTGAAGAGGTTCCAGCCGACGATCCCACCCACGATCGCCTGCGTGACGGACACCGGGAGACCGGCTCGGGTCATCCACAGAACGGTGAGACCCGCCGCGAGCGCGACCATGAAGGAGCCGCCGAGGGCGTTCACGGCGCCGAGCTCGCCCAGCGTGGCGGAGGCCCCGGCGCCCGACACGACGGCCCCGAGCACGACGAAGATCCCTGAGATGAGCGCGGCCGTGCCGAACTTCACCATGCGCGTGGCGACCGCCGTGCCGAACACGTTGGCGGCGTCGTTCGCGCCGAGGGACCACCCGAGGAAGAGAGCGCTGGTGAGATAGAGAAGGAGCATCCGGATGCCTCCGAACGCCGTCCCAGGTCGGGCCGGCGGCCTCAGCGCGACGGGCTAGATCGACCGCTTGATCGCCGAGATGGCGAGGCGGTCGCTCACCTCCTCCGCGGCGTCGGAGACCATCCCGATGCGCATCACGAACTCGCCGAGGTGCATCTTCCGGCTGAGATCGAAATCGGCCTGGAAGATGTCTCTGCGCAGCCGCTCCACGATCTTGTCGGCCTCCTTCTCCCAGAAGGCCACCTTGTGGACGCAGTCGGAGACGGAGGCCGCCCCGCGGAAGAAGCCGCGGATGCCCGCGACGAGCTCCTGCACGGCCCTGCAGCCGTAGTCGGCCAGCTCGACGTAGTCCCTGGCAAGACCCTCGGGGATCTGCGGCCGCTCCGCTGACATCCGCATGAGCGTCATCTTCACGGCGTTGATGACGGTGTCCGTGTGCTCGAGGATGCCCAGGACGTCGCCGCGCGACTCGGGGATCAACGTCTCGGCGTAGAGCTGGCGCTCGATGCCCTTTCTGAGGTCGTCCGCGTGCCGCTCGAGTTCCGTCACGTGCCTGCGGCGCGACTCGAACTCGTCGTGCCGGTGCTCGAGGTAGTCCTTCACGGCCTCGACGAAGAGCAGACCGACCTCGCTGGTGTGGTCCAGGTACTCGTCGATCTTCGCTTCAAGAAGCCTGGTCTTCGCGAACAGATGGGCCATGGTACGGCTCCCTCCCAGGACCGGCTCAGACGCCGACGCCCGGATGGCGCCGGCAGCCGGAGCATACCACGGCCAGGGCGTTGTTTGCGAGTTGACAGCCCCCGTCGCCGGTGTTAGACCGTCACCGGGGAGAACACCGATGGGCGCCGGCCGTCCCGTGGCGCGACGCCGGAGCCATGAGGAAGGAGGGCACCATGAGAGGCTTGGTCGCGGTTTCGGCGCTGCTCCTCGCAGCGGCGCTCCTGGCGGCGGGTCCTCCCGCCGCCGCGCAGACGGTCCATCTCGAGCTCGTCGGGGTTCCGGGAAGGGCCGACGTGCCCGTGCCGCTCAACTGCACGGTCTGGCACGAGCTCCATCCGAACCACTGCGCCCCGAGGCATCAGGACGACTACGCGGACGACGGCGACGGCTTCGTGAGCGTGTGCGATCGCCTGGTGCTCGACGGCGTGTCCTACCACATCGAGTGGATCGGTCCGACGTACTATCTCGAGGGGATGCCCGGGAGGCCGGGGAAGTACCTCGAGCCCATGGAGCCCGGCCGGGACGGCAGCCCCGTGTGCGAGACCTGGCACGAGGTGTACCCGAGCTTCTGCATCGCACACCACGTGGACGGCTGGGAGGACAACGGGGACGGCTTCCTGGGTCCCTGCGACATGATCCTCCTGGGCGGCGAGCTCTGGCATCTGCAGGAGGTCGGCTTCAACATCATCGTGACTCCCGAGTCGCCCGTGGAGCACGGGACCTGGGGGAGGATCAAGGACATCTTCCGGACCCTCTTTGGTTCTTGATGCGCTTCGGCAAGTGTGGTATAATCGCCCTGCGTTGGGGTGCGCGCCGCGATGCGCGAGCGGCGTGCGTGGTGTTGTCGAGCGGGCGGTGAAACGGCCCTGGCGTGCTCAGGGCAGGAGGACGGTGGAGATGAGAAACTGCTTCGCCTTGTTCGCTCTTCTGGGCGTCATCGCGCTGGCCATGCCAGCAGGCGCTCAGATCTATCTCGATTTCGCCGGGTCTCCCGTTGCCGGCGTCGCACGCGATGCCATCCCCGGCAACTGCTCCGAGTGGCACGAGCTGTTCCCCAACTTCTGCGTGATCCATCACCAGGACGACTACGTCGACAACGGTGACGGCATCGTCAGCGTCTGCGATGTCATCATCCTGAGCGGCATGAGGTACCACGTCGACTGGGTCGGACCGACCTACGAGCTCGAGAACGTCACCACCGGCGAGATGTCGTACTGGGAGCCCACGGTGCTTCCCCCGCTCCCGAATCCGTACTGCTCGGTGTGGCACCAGGTCGCTCCGGACTTCTGCTTCGCCGCGCACGTGGACGAGTGGCAGGACAACGGCGACGGACGTCTGAGCGAGTGCGACATCGTCTGGATCGGCGGGTTCCCGTACCACGTGGCCTCGATCAACCTCGACATCACCGTGTCCGAGGAGCCGAGCCCGACGGGCCCGCAGAGCTGGAGCAAGATCAAGGGTCTCTTCAGGACGTTCTAGGTCGGCCCCCGAGGGAGGCAACCGGCGCGGGGCCGGATCGGTTGTGGAGGGCAGTGGTGATCGGGCGTGAGGGCGCCCGAAGGGAGGAGACGCGATGAAGAGAGTGTTCTTGGCTGTGGTGCTGGCGGTGCTGGTCGCCGTGCCTGCGTCGGCGCAGATCTACCTCGAGTACACGGGCCCGCCTGGACGGAACATCCCGCCGAACTGCTCGACGTGGCACGAGCTGCACCCGAACTTCTGTGCGACGTCCCACCAGCAGCTCTACAACGACAACGGTGACGGCGTCGTGAGCGCGTGCGACCAGCTCGTTCTGGACTGCGGGTGCTTCCACGTCACGTGGGCCGGCCCGACCTACGTGCTCAGTTTCCAGGGCATGATCAGCTACTGGGAGCCGATCGGCGCGTACGGTCCCAATCCCATGTGCGAGACCTGGCATCAGGTCTATCCGGAGTTCTGCATGGCCGGCCACGTGGACGCGTGGGAGGACACGAACAGCGACGGTCAGATCTCCCCCTGCGACTTCGTGGTCATCGCCGGCATGATGTACCACGTCGTCGAGATCAAGCTGAACGTGCAGGTCACACCGCTGAGCCCCGTGGACGAGAGGAGTTGGGGCGCCATCAAGAGCCTCTTCAGCACCTTCTAGAGCAGGTCACGGTCTGAAGCACGAAATGGGATCCCGCCCGGCGCACCGCCGGGCGGGGTTCTCTTTGGGGGCTGAGAGGAGGTCCCTACTGCCCGAGCGTCCGGATCACCGGCGCCCCGATCCCCTTCCACTCCTCGACGCCGCCGTAGAACCTCTCGGTGTTCAGGAAGCCCGCCCGCGCCGCCATGGTCGAGGTGTTCCTGCTCCGGATGCACGATGGCCCGTAGCAGTAGGACACGACAGGGACCGTCGCCCTGTCGGCCTCCGGCCAGTGTCGCGCCACGGTCGCATCCAGCGAGTCGGCGAAGACGTGCGACTGCAGGTTGACCGCGCCGGGGATGTGACCGAAGGCGAAGTCGCGGTCGTGCCGCACGTCGAGGAGGACGAACGAGCGCGGCGGCGTGTCGGGAACGAGCAGCTTGGGCTCCCGGTTGAGGCGAGCGAGGATCTCCTCGGCGTGGACGACGCGCGTGACCGGCGACTCCGCGTCGGACACCCACTCGTCGAACCCGCCCGGGTAGAATCGGACCTTCACGATGCCCGCGCGGCGCAGCAGGAAGTAGCCGATGGCGCCGTCCTCGCTGCCCCACCCGTACACAACGAACTCGTCCTGGAGGTTCACGGGGTTCGACGGACGCGGCCCGAGCCGTGCGAAGGCCGCGCGCGTGTCCTCGGGGCTTCTGAGAGCGCCGTCCCGCGCGAAGAACTCACTGAAGTCGTACGGGAGCGCGTGCGGGACGTGGCCGGTGCGCGTCGAAGGCGCGGCGCCCGACGCCTGCGTGCGCTCGCCACCCGGCTCCTGCGGGAGACCTTCCCAGACATCCCAGCCGCGCGTGTCGACGAGCTCGTGACCGGTCTCGCCGTACACGGCAGCGACGTATGCGCGCGTGGCGATGCGGTCGCTATCCGGCTCGCGCGCCCACGCGCACGGCCGGAGCGATGCCTCGACCGTCTCGACCGGCCCGCCGCCGCGCGCCCACGCCGCCATGCCTCCCTCGAGCAGGGCGACCTCTCGCGCGCCTGCCGCCTCGAGGAACCAGAAGAGCAGCGCGGCGTCGCGAAGGTCCGGGCCTTCGCCGCAGCAGACGATCCTCTCGTCGCCGGACAGGCCCAGCGCGCCGAGGAATGCCGCGGCGACGGACACGTCGGGAAGCGCGGCCGCCGGCGCCGAGAGCGCCCCGGGGACGTGCCCGAGCAGGTAGGCGTCCCGCGGGCGGGCGTCGAGGACCACGACGTCACGCCCGGCGAGCGGCTCTCCGGAGACCGACGCCGTCACGTCGGGGTAATCAGGTTCCGGCACAGGTTCGGCCGGATCCCACGGCCACTGCGCCGCCGCCGGGCTCGCCGCGAGCGACACGACGAGGCACGCGGCGATCGCCCACGCGCGGCCGCCCACCGACCCGCGCCGCGTTGCGAAGTCAGCTCTCCTGCTCGTCATCGCGTCGCCCCTCCCGCCCCCTTCTGATCGCCACGGCGAGGCACACTGCGAACCCGCCGTACAGGATGACCGACACGATCACGCAGGTGATCCACGCTGAAGGCGACATCAGGCCCCCTCCTTCGTCCTGCCGGGCAGCCGCGCCAGCACCGCGGCCAGGACGATGATCGCCGCCACGAGCCCCCAGCCGCCGGCGAGAAGCGCCCAGGTCGGGTACCCGCCGTAGGCCGCTTTCATCTCACCCGCGATGTTGACGACGAGCGCGATGCCCAAAGCGATGGGGGTCAGCCACTTGATGAAGAAGTCCCACCACCACCCCACCCTGAAGTCCGACACCTCGTTGATGTACTCCTTGAGCTTCGCCGCCCCGAAGAACCACCCGATGAGGATGCACTCGGCCAGACCGATGACGACGAGCCCGTACTCGTTCATCCAGTGATCGACGATGTCGAGCCAGTAGAGTCCGGCTCCGGTCGTGAACACGAGCCCGACCAGGAACCCGACCATACAGAACCAGGTCGTGACCTTTCCCTGCGAGAGGTTCCACTTGTCACGTACACCGGCGACGGCACCCTCGACGATTGAGAACGCCGAGTCGATGCCGAGCGTGAGCAGCGTGATGAAGAAGAGGACGCCGATGAGCGGCGCCAGCGGCATGAGGCTGATCGCGGTCGGATAGACGACGAACGCGAGGCCCGGGCCGCCCCTGACGACGCTCTCGACGGGCACGCCCTGAACTTGCGCGAGGTAGCCCAGGACGCTGAACACGGCGAAGCCGGCGAAGTAGGCGTAGCCCGCGTCCGCGAGACCCGTCAGGAACGCGTTGTTGGTCACGTCGGAGCGCTTCGGCAGGTAGCTCGCGTACGCCGTGAGGATCCCGAACCCGAGGCTCAGGGAGAAGAAGACCTGCGCGTAGGCCGAGAGCCACGTCTTGGCGTTCAGCAGCGCGTTGAAGTCCGGCGTGAGGTAGTATCGCAGCCCCTCCATGGCGCCGGGCAGCGTGAACCCTCGTATCGCGATGATGACCGTCAGGAGCGCCGGCAGCGGCACGGTGATCATGACGACCTTGCCGACGCGAAGAACGCCCTTCCTGATGATCCAGTAGATCCACGCCCAGGTGATGGCGAGTCCCACGACGGCCGGCCACTGGATCGTACCAAGCGCTCCCGGGCCTTTCGTCAGGCCGAGGAACGAGTCGAAGAATGCCTGCGGGTTCTCCTTCCACGGCTGCGTGAACGCGAACGCCAGGTAGTTGAAGCACCACGCCATCACGACCGCGTAGTACGCGCAGATGGCCATCCCGATGCCGAGCGCCCACCAGCCGACCATCTCGAACCGGGGATCCACCTCGCGCAGTGACCCCGGCGCGGACTTCTGGAAGCGCTGGCCGAGCGCATACTCGAGCATCATGAGCGGGATGCCGGCCGTCAGCAGCGCGACGATGTAAGGAATGAGAAAGGCCCCGCCGCCGTTCGCGTACGCCTCCATGGGGAAGCGCCAGAGGTTGCCGAGCCCGATCGCGCTCCCCATCGCCGCCATGATGAACGCCGGCCTGCTCGCCCACCTGTCGCGGTGAGCCATGCTATCACCTCCGGATAGAGGCCCCGGTGCCGTGACCGATGTCGGCCAGTCTAGCGGAGGCGCAAAGCGGGGGCAATACGAGAGAGCCCCGCCGGCCGTGCCGGCGGGGCTCCGAACATGCATCACGCTGGGTGCGAACTAGCGATAGAGGGCCTTGATGCCGGTCCACGTGGATGCCGCGACGATGTGCCAGCAGCGTGCAAAGCTGGGGCCCGGGCGTCTCCGCCCGGGCCCCGCCGTCAACCGCATCGGATGCCCCACGAGCCTCGCGCCCGCGGGGACCCGCCTGCCCTACTTCAGCATCACGGCCTTCACCGAGCCCTGGTACCCCGGC
>VGIX01000031.1 GCA_016867725.1 Candidatus Effluviviaceae Genus I sp. | reverse complement strand
CGGACATGGTGAGCGGTTGGGCTACGGGGACGGTCCCGAACCACGGGCTGGTGCTGGCGGTCTCTCCAGGCTGGCCGGGAGCGGTCGGGGCCTGCGACTCACACGGCGCGGCGGGCGGGGCTCCGGTTCTGAGCGTGCGCTACACGCCGCGCTCCGAGGATGGCCGGTGAGGCGCCGCCGTGGTCCGGCCTCGCTGCTCCGGAGATGCACTGCAGGACCGCGACGAGGACAGGAGGTGATCCCGATGGCACGAACTGCGATCGGTGTCGTGATGGCGGCGATGTCGCTGCTGTGGTCGGCGACGGCGGCGGGACAGTCCGCGGTGTACTGGACCCCGGCGCATGAGTGGGCGCCTACGGGGCTCTTGGGGTGCATCGCAGCCGGGGATCTCGATGGTGACGGTGATGATGACCTTGCCTCCTTCAGGTGGGGCGGGGTGTACTGGAACATGGGATGTCCCGGTCCGCCTGCATGGCAGCTGCAGGCGAACGTGTTCCCCGACGCGCGCCCGTTCGGCTGCCACGGAGGCGAGGGCACTCTGGGCGACATTGATGGCGATGGGGATCTCGATCTCATCTACGGCTGCTACGAGTGCTGCAGTCTGCGGGTGTTCTGGAACGTGGGTACCCCACAGGTGCCGACGTGGCAATACGGGGGCGCGGTTCCTGGGAACCCCTACGCCGGATACTACTCGCTCGTCTGTCTGGCGGACATCGACGCGGACGGAGACCTGGACCTTCTGGGTAGGAACGGCGATGGCATCTATGCGCTCATCGCGTACGAGAACGTCGGCACACCCTGGGCACCCCTCTGGGTCCGCCTTGGCCTCATACCCGAGGTATACGGCGTGAGCGACTCCGTGCTTGCGGTGGGGGACATCGACGGTGATGGCGATCTGGACATCGTAGGGGGGTCGTACAGCAGCCGCCTCAAGTGCTGGGAGAACGTCGGGACGCCGCAGGCATGGAGCTACGTGCGCAATGACGCGATGCTGACAGGCGTGGCGGCGACGATCGGCGTGACGGGGGTTGCGCTTCTCGACCTTGACTGCGACGGTGACCTGGATCTGGTCATCGTCGGGCGACTCGGTGCCGTGTCAGTGTATCTCAACGAGCAGATCACGCCCGTCGGCAGCGGGACATGGGGGACCATCAAGGCTCTCTACCGCTAGCACGCTCCACATGCCGTCCGCGCAGGCGGCGGCTCGGGTGCCGTACCGAGACAAGCGGCCCTCCCGGCCTCCCGGGAGGGCCGCTTCATGGTACCGGTGCAGGGATTCGAACCCCGGACGCGCGGATTATGATTCCGCTGCTCTAACCAACTGAGCTACACCGGCGTGTCTGTCTTGCGGCCGGGTCGGACCCGGCGCCCACCCATGATGATAGCCAAGGGCCGGGCGCTCGTCAACGCGCATCCCTCAGGCCCGTCACATGGGCCTTCCGGAGACCCGGCGCATCCTTCTCGCGCCGCTCAGCATCATAACCGTTGAACCCCCGCAGCGCGGGCCCTAGGCTCTCGGGGGGCGGAGGTCGGGCGAGCCCGCGGCGGGGGTATCTTCGGGGCCGGGGCATGGCGGGCCCCGGCCGCATGACGCAGGGGGTGTCGCAGCGATGAGATTGGACAAGTTCACGCTCAAGGCCCAGGAGGCCGTGCAGGCCGCGCAGAACCTCGCGGCCGAGCGCAACCACCAGGAGATCACGCCGGAGCACCTGCTCCGCGCGCTCCTGGAGCAGCACGAGGGCATCGTCATCCCGGTGCTCCAGCGCCTTGGAGTCGACGTTTCCGCGGTTCGCGACCGGCTCGAGAAGGAGATCGACACGTCGCCGCAGGTGTACGGCGCGGCCGGGCAGTCCTATGCGTCGCCCACGTTCCAGTCCGTCCTCGGCGCCGCGTGGAACGAGGCGCGCCAGCTCAAGGACGAGTACGTGAGCACGGAGCATCTGCTCATCGCCATCGCCGAGGAGCGCGAGTCGCCGGCCGGCGCGATCCTCCGCGAGTCGGGCGCGAGTCGCGAGAACATCTACAAGGTCCTCGTGGACATCCGCGGAAGCCAGCGCGTCACCGACCAGAACCCGGAGGAGAAGTACCAGGCGCTGGCGCGCTACAGCCGCGACCTCACGGACCTCGCCCGCGCAGGCAAGCTCGACCCGGTCATCGGCCGCGACGACGAGATCCGGCGCGTCATCCAGGTCCTCTCTCGCCGCACGAAGAACAACCCGGTCCTCATCGGCGACCCGGGCGTGGGCAAGACCGCCATCGTCGAGGGGCTCGCGCGGCGCATCGTGGCCGGGGACGTGCCGGAGGGCCTCAAGAACAAGCGCATCCACGCGCTCGACGTCGGCTCTCTCGTCGCGGGCACGAAGTACCGCGGCGAGTTCGAGGACCGGCTGAAGGCGCTCCTCCGAGAGGTACAGGAGGCCGAGGGCGAGGTCATCCTGTTCATCGACGAGATGCACACGCTCGTCGGCGCCGGCGCGGCCGAGGGCGCGGTGGACGCGTCCAACATGCTGAAGCCCGCGCTCGCGCGCGGGGAACTGCACGCCGTCGGCGCGACCACGCTCGACGAGTACCGCAAGCACATCGAGAAGGACGCGGCCCTCGAACGCCGCTTCCAGCCCATCCTCGTCGGCGAGCCGTCCGTCGAGGACACGATCGCGATCCTCCGCGGCCTCAAGGAGCGCTACGAGGTGCACCACGGCGTCCGCATCAAGGACGCCGCCATCGTCGCCGCGGCCACGCTGTCGCACCGCTACATCGCGGACCGATTCCTGCCCGACAAGGCCGTGGACCTCATCGACGAGGCCGCGTCCCGGCTGCGGATCGAGATCGACTCCATGCCGCAGGAGCTGGACGAGATCGAGCGGCGCGTGATCCAGCTCGAGATCGAGCGTGAGGCGCTCAAGAAGGAGCGCGACGCGGAATCGAAGGAGCGCCTCGCGAAGCTCGAGGCCGAGATCGCCGACCTTAGAGAGAGCTCGGCCGAGATGAAAGTGCACTGGGAGAACGAGAAGGGCGCGATCAGGGCCATCCGCGACACGAAGGCCGAGATCGAGTCGGCGAAGGCCGAGTACGAGCGCGCCGAGCGGCAGGGCGACCTCAACAAGGCCGCGGAACTCCGCTACGGCCGCATCGCGTCGCTCGAGAAGCGCCTCGAAGAGGAGAACGCGCGACTGGCCGAACTCCAGAAGAGCCAGCAGATGCTCAAGGAGGAGGTGGACGAGGACGACGTCGCCGAGGTCGTCTCATCGTGGACCCGCATCCCGGTGTCGCGGATGCTCGAGGGCGAGCGCGCGAAGCTCCTCAAGATGGAGGAACGGCTCGGGATGCGCGTGGTCGGCCAGGACGACGCCATCCGCGTCGTGTCGGACTCGGTGCGCCGCGCCCGCGCGGGGCTCCAGGACCCCCGTCGCCCCATCGGCTCGTTCATCTTCATGGGGCCCACCGGCGTCGGGAAGACCGAGCTCGGGCGCGCGCTCGCGGAGTTCCTGTTCGACGACGAGGACGCGATGGTGCGCATCGACATGTCGGAGTTCATGGAGAAGCACTCCGTGGCCCGCATGATCGGCGCGCCCCCCGGGTACGTCGGCTACGAAGAGGGCGGCTATCTCACGGAGGCGGTCCGCCGGCGGCCGTACTCCGTCGTCCTCATGGACGAGATCGAGAAGGCGCACCCCGACGTCTTCAACGTCCTCCTCCAGATCCTCGACGACGGCAGGCTCACGGACGGGCAGGGGAGGACGGTGGACTTCACGAACACCATCGTCATCATGACCTCGAACGTCGGGAGCCAGTGGATCCAGGAGCTGGGCGGCGGCGACCCCGAGGAGATGCGGCGGCGCGTCACCGAGGCGCTCCGTGCCCAGTTCCGGCCCGAGTTCCTGAACCGCATCGACGAGGTGGTCATCTTCAACTCGCTGGACCTCGACGAGATCAAGGCGATCGTGGACATCCAGCTCGGGCGGCTGCGCGGGATGCTCGCCGAGAGGAAGATGGACGTCGAGCTCACCGACGCGGCGCGCGAGCTGGTGGCGCGGGAGGGGTTCGACCCGGTGTACGGCGCGCGGCCGCTCAAGCGGGCGCTCCAGCGCGACGTCCAGAACCCGCTGGCCGTGAAGATCCTCGAGGGGGAGTTCACGGAGGGCGACACGGTCGTCGTGGGCGTGAAGGACGGGAAGCTCACGTTCAAGGTGAAGCGTTAGCGTGCCGAAGCGGTGCTCGGGTCGCGCCTAGCTCGACGTGATGGTCGTGAGCCTGAGCAGATCGAGATCCACGGGCTTCCGCTTCTCCCAGGTCTCGACGAGCGGCACGAGCGTGAGGCGGTCGCACAACACGCCCGCCATCACGTCGGTCTCGCCGGCCAGCAGCGCCTCGACCGCCGCCCGCCCGGTGCGGCTTGCGAGCGTCCGGTCGAACGAGGTCGGCGCGCCGCCCCGCTGGATGTGGCCGATGACGCTCACCCGGCAGTCGATCCCCAGCCGCGCCTTCACCGAGTCCGCGACCGCTTGGGCGCCCCCTTCGCAGGCCCCCTCCGCGACGACGATGATGTAGCTCGTCTTGCCCCGTCGGTGGCCCTCGTCGAGCGCGCGGCACACCGCATCGAGGTCCACAGGAACCTCGGGCACGAGGATGACCTCGGCGCCGCCCGCCACGCCCACCTCGAGCGCCAGAGCTCCGCACGCTCTTCCCATCACCTCGATGAAGAAGACCCGGTCGTGCGAGGCCGCGGTGTCGCGGATCTTGTCGATGGACTCAAGCGCGGTGTTGGCCGCCGTGTCGAAGCCGATGGTGAAGTCCGTGCCGAACACGTCGTTGTCGATGGTGCCCGGCACGCCGACGACGGCAATGCCGTGCTCGACGGTGAGCGCGTGGAGCCCCCGGAACGTCCCGTCGCCGCCGATGCCGACGAGCCCGCCGATCCCCGCCTCCCGGAGGCGCGCCGCCGCCTTCGCGCGGCCCTCCGCGCGAAGGAACTCCTCGGAGCGGCTGGTCTTGAGGATCGTCCCGCCCGTCTGGATGATGTTCGAGACGGACCGGGCCGAGAGCGACTGAAAGTCGCCCGCGATCAGTCCCTCGAACCCGCGGACGACGCCGGTGACCCGCGCGTCCGCGGCGATGGCCGTTCTCACGGCCGCCCTGGTCGCGGCGTTCATGCCCGGCGCGTCGCCGCCGCTCGTGAGCACGGCGATGTGGCTGATGGAGTCCATCAGATGGCCTCCGCGTCGTGGTGGAAGAGAGAGCTACCTCAAGAGGATCAGCTTCACGGTGGAGCTGGATCCCGGAGCGTCCATTCTAGCGAAATAGACGCCGGCCGCAACGAATTCCCCGCGCGCGTCGCGGCCGTCCCAGACGGCCTCGTGCGTCCCGGCGTCGCGGAAGCCCGAGGCGAGCGTCCGCACCAGTCGGCCGCTCACGTCGTACACGCAGATCGCCACCTCGCCCCCGGGAGCGGGGACGTGGAACGCGAGCGTCGTCGTGGGCGTGAACGGGTTGGGGGTGTTCTGGCCGAGGGCGAAAGCGATCGGCGTGTCACCCTCTTCCACCGACGCCGTGAGGGTCGCCGGGGGCGAAGTGAGCCACGGTGCGTAATCGACTCGGCCGATGAAGGACGCCGGGTTGGGCGGCGACTGGCCCCACCAGTTCCACAGGGCCTGCAGACGCACGGACGACGCCTGGTTGGCGACCGCGGCCGTCGCGTTCCTCTCGAACGAGTTGTAGCCGGAGCCCGAGGCCGCGCCGCCTCCGAGAACCGGGTTGGCGCCACCCTCGGCGGAGACCCCGACGCCGTTCGAGACGAACTGGCAGCGGCTGAACGCCGGGAACGCCTGCTTCGTGCACAAGGCGCCGGAGAACGCGTTGTCGCGGATCGTCGTGTTCGAGATGAGCGGCGAGCAGTTCTTGATGAGGATGCCGTGCCGGGCGTTCGACACGACGACGCAGGAGTCGATGACCACGGTCGACAGCCTGTGGCAGGCGATCCCGTCGCCCTGCGATGACCCGCTGAACGTGCTCGCCGTGATGGCGTGCGTGGCGCCATCGCGGCACACCAGCCCCGCCCTGCGGTTCTCCGTGAACAGCGATGCCCTGATGGTCCCGCTGCCGCCGGCCAGTCGCGCTCCGAGCGTGTCGGAGTCCGTGAACGCGCACGCCGACGCGGTCAGCGTGCAGTCGTCGAGGTGCATCCCGACGGCGTTCTGGTTCACGGTCACGCCCAGGAGGGTCACGGTGGACTGCATGCCGAAGATGCCTACCTCGGCGTTCTCGATGCGGCAGACCGCAAGCTGCGCCGTGGCTCCCGGGAGAAGAACGACGCCGTTCCACGTGCCCCGCGGCCCGGAGGCTCGCATCGTGACCTCCGCGGCGGCGGATCCGGCTGCGACCAGTGTTCCTGCAACCTCGAGCTTCGGCGACGCACCTGATGCGAACGCGAGACTGGTTCCCGGCGCGAGCGTAAGCGAGGCGCCCGCAGGCACGATGACGTCGCCCGTCACCGTGTACTCGCCCGAGAGCGTGACGGAGCCGTTGATCGTCCCTGACAGGGGCTGCGCGTACGCGCCCGTCCTCGCCGCGTTGCGTCCGGGCCCGGCCCACTCGACGGGGCAGCCGGCGGCTCCCTGGAGGCGGAGCATGAAGAGCATGCCGCTGCTCGTCGCAACGGCGATCTCCGCGACGCCGTCCCTGTCGATGTCGCAGGCGAAGGGAGAGCCCGGAGCTCCCGGCACCGGCACCGCTGCGATCTCGGCGCCCCGCGAGGACAACACGCGCACGAAGCCTGCCTGTGTAGAGACGATGATGTCGGGAGCCCCGTCTCCGTCCGCGTCGGCCACGGCGGCCGAGCACATCGGCCTGCCAAAGAGAGGCGCCGACCAGGAGACCGTGCTTCCGGCGAGGAGGTAGATCGTCCCGTTCTTCGAGCCGGCCACGATCTCCGGGACTCTGTCCCCGTCAACGTCCCCGAGCGCGAGAGAGCACACGTCCGAGTCGAGGGGGACGTTCCAGGCCACGCTGCCGTCGTCCGCGTTCACGCAGTACAGCTTGTTCGACGCCACGATGACCTCGAAGCGTCCGTCGTGGTCCACGTCCCCTAGCGCAAGCGCGACCACCGGGCTCGACGAGACCTGGACCGGCCCCCAGAGATGCGTGGGAGGGGAGGCCGCCGTGGTGAGCGCGCCGATCCGCCCCTGGCTCGTGCCGTAGATGATGTCCGGGCGGCCGTCGAGGTTGATGTCCCCGACGACCGGCGACGCCGTCGGCTTCGCGCCTTGGGGAAGCGGGCGAACCCACAGCTGCTGCCCCTGGCCGCTCAGGGCGAGGATGTCGGACGTCTCGCCGAAGAGGCCGTACGTGGCCAGGAGGATGTCCGAGATCCCGTCGCCGTTCACATCCGCGAGGACCGGATAGCCGACCGGGTCCTTCGTGTGAAGCGTCCACAGCGTGTCGCCGTCGCCGCTGAACGCGGCGACTCCCAGCCGGCGCGTGGCGACAACCTCGCTTACGCCGTCTCCGTTGATGTCGCCGATGGCCGGGGCGATCTCCGGCGTGAAGTCCAGAGGGTGCACGGCGCCGGGGGACGCCCAGACCTCGATGCCCGACGGCCCTACGGCGCGGACGCTCGCGTTCTCATCGACGGTCACGGTTCGGAACTCGTTCCCGAGCCGCCCGATGGCCGCGCTGTGCAGTCCGATGCCAAGATCGACGGGGAATCCGGACGCGTGACGGTACACGTAGAACCCCGTGGCATGCGCATTGTTGCTCTCGTTCGACTCGGCGATCAGGCCGTCCGGGTCGGCCGCGATCTCGACGGTGTGCGGTCCCGCCGTCCGGTCCGGGATGGTCAGCACCGCGCTCTCCGATGACCACCCTCCAAGGAACGGGATGATCGCATCGCACCGATACTGCCCGGCGGGCGACTGGCCTGTCAGCCGGACCGCGACGTTCGACGCCGGGACGGCGCTCTGGTTCGTGACGGTCACCGCCACGGTCACGGTGGAGTTCGTGCCCGGGAACGCCGGCGACCACGCTGTCTCATGCGGCTTGAGCGCAAGGTCCGGCGCGTCCGTCGGCGGCGCGTCCGACGCGAAGATGAGCGTGGGGTCGCCGAAGAGGTTGAAGTGCCGGACGTAGTTCACGTTCTGGTCGCCCTGCAGGTGCAGGAGCTTGCCCACCGCGATCGCCTCGCCGATGAAGAGCGCGTGCTCATCGAACATCGCGCGGTAGATGCTCTTCGTGAGCGTCCTGAACATCCCGCCGTCGCTGGCCCGCGGGGCCGCGAGGCAGGCGACCGCCCCCTTGCCCGGCGCGTTCACGAGCTGCTCGGCCAGGCAATCGTACGAGCCGTTGGCGTCGGGGTAGGTCGTGTTGTCGAACCCCCCCGTCGCGCACGCCATCGAGAGGACGATCGGCAGTCGGTCACCGTTCTCCATGCCCGCGATGTGCGTCGTGTTGAGCGTGCGGTCCCACAGCGACACCCAGCCGTCGCCCGCGAAGTTCACGATGAGATGGCCGTTGTTGAACTCGCGCGTGACCGCGATCGCGCACGCGTGGTCGCTTGCGAAGTCGTGTCTGTAGATCCGGCCCACCTGGAACGAATCGGGGATGATCTCATCGTACTCGTTGAAGAGGGCGACATACTCGCTCTTGAGCGTGTAGAACATCCCGCCGATGAGGAGCACGCTGCTGCTCCACTCCTGTGTCGAGCTGACGGGCATGTAGCCGGTGCACTTCGTGACGACCGCTACGAGGTCGGCCAGGTTGCCGACGGAGAGCCGGCCGATCATCACATCCTCGAAGTCGTCGTCGCCGCTGACGCAGGCGTAGTAGTGGTCGGAGGCCACTTCGTTGCCTCCGTAGCCGTTGTAGGCCGGCACCATCACGGTCTGGTTGTCGTCGGCGTACGCGTCGCCGACGAGGAGAACGAACCCGAGGTGGCCGTCGCCGAACCCGGCGGCCGACCGGCTCTCGTAGACCTGCCGGATGAGGTCGCGGAGCGCTTCGGGCGTGAGCGCCGGGAGGTCGCCCGCGGAGAAGATCGACACGTTGAGGCCGAGGTACTCCGCGTGGTGGAGCGCCAGCGCCCGAAGCGCGGGCGTGCTCGCGAGGTCGGCCGCGGCGACGATGAGCACGTCGGTGCCCGCCGCGGCGCACTCCGCGGCGGTCGTGCAGTACGCGACGCCCCCGCGCGCCCCGGCGCGCGCCGCGGCGGGCGGGCGCCACGGCGGGGCGACAGGCTCGTAGTTGAGCAGGGTCCTGGAGCAGGCGTGCGCGAAAGGCCCCGTGTCTCTTGACGCCGCCCCCGCGGCGCCCTCCAGGGCGATCGTGATCTCGAGCTCGCCGGCGCGCCGCGAGGGACCGCACGCGCCTGCGAGAGCCGCAAGGTCGAGCCGGACGATGGCGACCGTCTGGTCGCGGAGCTTGCCGATGCTCTCGATGCCGGCGACGGAGGCCGCGGCGCCCTCCGAAAGCAGGACGTCGCCCGTCGGGGCGCGGACGGCGATGGACTCGATGCTCACGGTCGCGCACTCAGGCAACGCGACGAGTCGCCGTACGACCGCGTCGGCGCCCGAGAGCAAAAACACAGGCCGGCGCATCATGTCCGCGCCGGCCTCAGAGCTTCCGTCCCAGTCGAGCTTTAGCGCAGTTCTTGTGAGTCCGAACGGCCCCCTCGGTGGACCCTGAAGGAAACGATCGGCCGCGAGCACCGACGAGGCGGCAACAGAATCCGCGACGAGTGCTGAACCGTTTTCCCGAGGGCCTCCTGCGTACGATGCGAGCGAGATGAGGAGTGCTGCGAAGCCCGCCAGGCCAGCGATGGGCCGATTGCGCCGCCCATCCCGTGGCCCGGGGCTCCCTCTCTTCTTCACGGGTTGCCCACTCTCGCGCCCGGGCCGCTACCGCCCTTCCGAAGCCGGGCCCGGATCATCTCGACCCAGGCCCGGCGAACCCATCAACACAACGTCACAGCGTCAGGTCGTCACGCGCGCTACTGATAGAGGGCCTTGATCGCGCCCCAGCTCTTCGCCTCGACCGGCGTGCTGCAGTCCTCGAGCCAGAGGTACATGCCGAACGCCCACTCCTCGATGGTGCCGGGGCAGGCCTTGGTGTACGTGCCGTAGTAGTTGCCCGTGCCGCACATGCCGTCGTAGCAGCCCGTGCCGTCGCGGATGATCACGACGATGCCCGCGAGGCTGCCCGTGCAGAACTCGCCCTCGTCAAGGACCATGTTGTTGTTGAGGTCCTGCACCTGGATCTGGACCGAGCACACGCCGGACATCGAGCCGACGTTCGTGTTGTCCACGATCGCGAGGGTGTTGAGGGCGGGGAGGCCGTGGGCGGTGTCGAAGTAGCCGGTCCACGCGCTCGGCGTGCCGGGGACGTAGTTCGGAGCGAAGAAGGTGTTCCAGATGTACTGGTAGCGAACCTCGGGCGGTTCCGTCGGCCAGCCGGTGTCGTTGATGGTGATCGTCCAGCTGCCGTCCTGGATCTCGCCGGCGGGGTCCATCCCGCCCGTGAACACAGGCGGGCTGTCCATGAAGTCACCGGCGCCGAGACCGTAGAACCACACGAACGTCTCTTCGGCGACTGCGGCCTGAGCCATCAGCATGAGCGCCGCAAGCACAATCATGAACGCGCGCATCGCCATCTCCTCTTGTTGTGCTCCCTCGCGGAAGCCTTCCTCTTCTGCCAACTCCTGGTCTGCTCTCAACCCTCAGGTCGTCTAGCGGTACAGCGACTTGATCACGCCCCAGGTCTGCTCCTCCACCGGACTCGGGCAGTTGTACATCGTGACCTGGCCGTTCGGCGTGAGGGAGTCGAGGGTCGGCGGGTTCTTGAAGTTGAAGTTGCCCGCGCTCAGCGACCCGTGGCCGCACATGTTGTAGTAGTCGCCCGTGCCCTGCAGCGGGTCGAGGGAGAACGTGGCGCTCAGCTGGTGGTTCCTCCGGTGCTTCTCCGCCTGGTCGAGGATCCCGTCGGCGTACCAGTCGCGGATCAGGATCACGATCGACGCATTGGCGACCATGACCCCGTTCCATCCCGCCGGAGCGGTGGTGTTGAAGGTGAGCCGAGGGGCCGAGGGCGTCGTGATGCCGTCGAAGTACCCCCACCAGCCCTCCGCGCCGACTGTGGCGTCGTAGTTCCCGGCAAAGTAGGTGTCCCAGATGTAGTTGAAGCGGGCCGTGCTGTCCGCTGCGGACGGCCACATCGAGTCATCGATCGTGAAGGACCACGTGCCCGTGAGACCGGAGATGAAGGTCCCCGAATACCTGGCCGGGCTCATCATCAGACTCCCGCTGCCATTCCCCATGAAGGAGATGGCGCCGGCAGTCTGCGACAAAGCCAAGGTGAGAACCAGCACAAGTGCGGCAATGGTAGTCTTCCTCATGGTCCCGCCGCGCTCCTTTCTCTGCGTTGCGTCTTCCGCTGCTGCGAGCGATTCATGAACGTCACGAACGCGATCGCCGATGTTCGAGTCTCCCCTCCTGCGCACTCGCGCCGATGCGTGTGCCCCGCGGGGTCCGGTCTGCCCGTCTCCGCGCACCATCCATGCGGCCCGTTGTGCGGGTCGCCCTGTGTCCTGTGAACCTCACTCCTCCTGCACAGATAGTGTAGCACATCCAGCACAAGGCGTCAATCTGGATTTGTGGCCTTTCCCTTACGGTGGCGTGCTGGGGGCCTCCCACATGTCGCCCGCGGAGCCCCGCCCGGTACGCTGCTCGCATTCGCGCCCGGGCAAGGGCTTTCCCGCGGGCTTTGGGCAACCAGCCGGCCTAGGACCAGCCGGCCTCGGCTTCTGATGCGGCGCGGGTGGCGGGGTTTCATCGGCCTCCCGGATCAACTCCTCCCGGAGCGCCCCGGTGCAGCCGGTCGGCCGGGCCCTCGCGGCTTGCCGCTGGGGAGGGGTTCCCTTACCATGTTCGCCGGCTCGGCGTGGCTGCCTGGCGACACATCGAAGGGGAGCGAGATGCCGCTCGGGCGCGGGATGGAGGCGCGGTGAGACTCTCGGACCGGACGCTCGTGGTGCTCCTGTTCGTGGCGGCGTGGATCCTCCGCGCCGTCTTCGTTCTGGAGCTTCGTGCAAGCCCGCTTGCCGACGCGCCGCTCCTGGACGAGCTGTATCACGTTCAATGGGCGAGCGCGCTCGCGGCCGGGGACTGGGTCGGGAGCGCCGTCTTCTTCCGCGCTCCGCTCTATCCCTACTCGCTCGCGCTCGCGCTTCTCCTCTTCCGCGGGAGTCTCCTCGGAGCGCGCCTCCTCCAGGCGACGTACGGGGCGCTCGTTCCCGTCGCCGCGTATCTTCTCGCCAAGCGCCTGCTCGGGCGGCGCGGGGCGGTCGTCGCAGGCATCGTCGCCGCGCTCTATCCCTTCCTCATCTACTTCACCAACGAGCTTCTCATCGAGTCGCTCGTCGTCGCGCTCGGCGCGTTCCTGCTCCTGGCCGTGCTGCGGGCGGACGAGGTCCCGAGCTGGGGCAGGTGGCTCTCCGCCGGCGCCATGCTCGGTCTGGCAGCGCTCACCAGGCCGCCGGCCCTCCTCTTCGCGCCGTGCGTGATGGGGTGGATCTGGTGGCGGGCGGCGAGCGCGTCGCGCCCCGATGACCGGCAACCGCGCCGTGAGCCCGCCGCCCCGCGGGCGCGCGGCGGGCTCACGGTCCTCGATGGGCGGACGCCGCTGCGGTCGGCGGTGCTGCGGTCGGTAGTGTTCCTGCTCGGGGCCGGCATCGTCATCGCGCCCGTCACGATCAGGAACTTCGCGCTCGAGAGGGACCTGGTTCTCATCGCGTCCCAGGGCGGCGTGAACTTCTTCATCGGCAACAACCGCGCCTCGGACGGCGCGTCGGCCGTGCTGCCCGTGCTGGGGGACGCGTGGGAGTACGAGGACTGCGTGCGCGTCGCGGAGCGCGAGGAGGGGAGGACGCTGTCATCGAGCGGCGTGTCGGCGTTTTGGTATCGGAAGGGCAGGGAGTTCATCCTCGGTCACCCGCGCGAGGCCGCCGCGCTCTTCGCGAGGAAGGTGGTTCTCTTCTGGAACCGGTACGAGCTGCCGAACAACAAGGACGTCTACCACTTCGCGCGCATGTCGCGCGTGTACGGCGGCGTCGCCTGGCTCCACTTCGGCGTGGTCGCGCCGCTGGCCGCCGTCGGCGCCGCCGTGACGCTTCGTCGGCGTCACCCCACGGCCGTGCTCCTCGCGCTCTTCGTCGCCGCGCACATGACCGGCGTCGTGCTCTTCTTCGTGTGCTCGAGGTTCCGCATTCCGGTCGTGCCCGCGCTCATCGTCTTCGCGGCCGCCGGCGCGCTGTGGCTCGTGGACAGGGTGCGCTCCCGCGACGCCCGGAGGTTCGTCGCGGGCGCGGCGCTCGTCGCGTGCGCCGCCGCGCTCGTCAACGCCGACTTCTACGGCACGCATCTCGGGGACCGAGCGCAGACGCGCTACCAGATCGGCGCCGCGCATGCCATGAAGGGGAGACACGACGCGGCGATCGAGGAGTTCCTGAAGGCGATCGAGATGTCGGGGGCGTCCACGCCGACGCGGGCGAAGGCGCAGAACGCGATGGGGCTCTCGCTCGAGAAGCTCGGCCGGTCCGAGGAGGCGCTCGCGGCGTACCGCGCGTCCGCCCACACGGCCCCGACGTTCGCGCCGGCGGCCAACAACGCGGGATGGTACCACCTGAAGCGGGGGGAGCTCGAACCGGCGCGCGCGTGGCTGGAGGAGGCGGTGCGTCGCGACCCGTGGCTGCCGGAGGCGCAGTTCAACCTGGGGACCGTCCTCCTGCGCGAGGGCGACCTCGCCGGCGCCGAGCAGCGCTTCTCATCCGCGGTCATGGCCGATCCACGCTTCAAGGAGGCGTGGAACGGCCTGGGCGCCGTGTTCGAGGACACGGGGAGGCTTCCCGAGAGCATCGCGGCCTACGGCCGCGCGGTGCAGATCGACGGGTCGTACGCGAACGCACGGAACAACCTCGGCGTGGCGCTTGCGAGAACGGGCCAGTACGGTGAGGCTCTCGCTGAGCTCGATGCAGCGCTCCGGCTGGATCCCGGCAACCGCAACATCGCGGGCAACATCGAGCAGGTGCGGCGGCTCATGGCTGCCGCCCGAACCGGTGGCGGCCCCGCCCCGCTCAGCGGCCCGCGCGCCCCATAGCGGCCGCGGCGAGCGCCCTCACGAGCGGGTGCGGCTCTTCTCTCAGCAGTCTCCCGAGGCTCCCGCGCGACGCTCCGTCCGGCCCGATCATGCCGATGGCGTCCGCCGCCTCGGCCCTCATCGTCCAGTCCGGCGAGCGCAAGAGCGCGCGCAGCGCAGGCAGCGCCCGCCGCCAGCGCATGTCTCCGAGCGTCCTGACCGCGAGGCGGCTCTCCTGACCGGCTCCCGCTCTTGCGAGCGCGACGAGATCGGCAGCCACGCGGCCGCCGGCGGCCGCAAGCGCGCCGGCCGCTCCGTATCTCACGCCGTAGAACGGGTCGCCCAGCGCCGCGAGCAGCGCGTCGGCCGCGACGCGGTCGAGCGTGCCCGGCGCCTTCCGTTCGACCTGCGCGAGGGAGACCGCGGCGCTCTTCCTGACGATGTCGACGTCGTCCCGGAGGAGCGCGACGAGCGCGCGGTCGGACCCCGGATCGCCGATCCCGCCGAGCGCCCCAGCCACGGCCGCCCGCACCTTCCAGTCTTCGTGCTCGTGGACTGCGACGAGGGCATCGACCGCGCTCGCACTCCCGATGCGCCCGAGCACGCCGGCGGCGAGCCGCGCCCCGCGAGTCGTGTCGGTCCGCCGGGCCTCGTGGGACAGCGCCTCGACGAGCGGCCCGACGGCCGGCTCGCCGATGCGGAAGAGAACGTCCTCGACGGCGATGCGCTCGCGCACGTCGTCGGTGTCCAGCCTCGAGACGAGGCAGGGGATGGACTCCTCGTGCCTCGCGACGAGCAGCCGCGACGCCGGCGCACTGAGCGCGGCGTACTGAAGCGCGCTGGACGATGCGCGCACCAGGAGCTCCGCGGGCGTGAGGTCCGCAAGGCCGCTCGTGTCGGCCGGCGCGGGCTGCGTCTCGGCCTGCGCAGGCGCGGCGGCCGGCGGCGCGATGAGCGCCGCGACGACGAGCGCCCTGAAGGCGCGTGCTGTCTTCATGGCCGGTCCTCCACGCACTCGGTGTCCACGCCGATGCCGTACTCGCTCGCCCTCCACCACGCGCCATCGCTTCCTCTGCCGGAGTAAGCGTCGCGACCTCCGCCGTCGATGAAGATCCCGACGCTCCCGTAGTCGCGCCGCAAGTTCCCGTAGCCCTGCGTGTTCACAGGGTCCCGAACGGTGTACGAGTCGTTGCCGGCGTCGTCCATGAGCACCCCGATGCCGTTGGCGTTGCCCGCGCCCTGCGACAGGTCGTGACACACGTAGTTGTCGTTGCCGGCGAGGTCGTGGAGGATGCCGATCGCAAGATCGTGGCCGCAGCCCTGCGAGACGCCCTTGGAGACGTAGTTGTCGTTGCCCGCCAGGTCCACGAGCGCGGCCACGGTGAGATGCGTGGCGGCGCCCTGCGCGTACTGGTACGACACGTACTGGTCGTTCCCCGCGAAGTCCACGAGCCCGCCGACGGCGAACCAGTAGCTCGACCCCTGCCCGAAGATGTCCGACACGTACACGTCGTTCCCGCCCTCGTCCGCCAGGACCCCGATCCCGCCCGAGGCGTCCGGTCGCCACCCGAACCCGAACCCCTGCGAGAGGCTCAGGAAGTGGTCGAAGTAGCGGATCTCGTCGGTGTACTTGCCGCCCGCGAAGTACACGTCGTTGCCCGCGCCGTCGTAGAGGAGCCCGAAGCCCTTCACGAACCCGAACGCCTGGCAGAAGAGCGCGCCGTGGTAGGAGTCGTTCCCGGCCTCGTCGATGAGAAGGCCGATCCCGAACGCGCCCGAGCCCTGGACGCAGGTGTCGCCGGCGTACGAGTCGTTGCCTGCGCGATCGAGCAGCACGCCGACGCCGAAGAGACCGGAGCCGATGGAGAAGCTGCCGGCCCTGTAGCGGTCGTCGCCGCCGAGGTCGGCGAGCACGCCGACGCCCATGAAGCCGGCGCCGAACGCGCCCTCGCGCGCCCCGCACGCATAGTCGTCGTCGCCCCCGGCGTCGATGACCACCGCCACCGGGAGCCCCGGCCGCGCGCCGCCGGCGGGCGCGGCGTACGTGTCGTCGCCGCCGAGGTCGATGACGAGCGCGCACGCCCTGTGGTAGGTCGTCGGCCCGGGACCGCCGACAACGACGGTGCCGAACTCCGTCTCCACGACGTCCCAGACATCGCCCGTTACGATGTCGGCCGGCAGCCTCCTTCCGCTCGGCGCGGGCGGCCGGTCGAGCGACTCGGCGAGCCCCTCGACGACGGGAGTGGCGGCGTCCACCGCGCCCGCCACCGTGCGTCCCGCGCGGGCGAGATGCCTGTAGCTGACGCGCGCCGCGATGTCGAGCAGGATCGCTCCCTTCTCCTCCTGTTCTCTGGCCTCCCTGTCCTTGACCTCGATGGGCTTGTCGGGCGCGAACTCCTGCTCCTCGAGCAGGACCCTCGCGTTCTCCTCGAGGAAACGCCGTTCACCGGCGGAGAGGCCGGCGAACGCGCTGTCCACGTCGGCCGCCGCGCTGCGAAGCGCGGGCAGGAGGATGTCGAGCGCCTGCGTCCACGGCGCGGCCGCCTCGCCGAGGTCCGCCTCCGCACCCGCCGCGACGGGCTCGAGCGCGATGTCGAGCTCCCGCGCGGCCGCGGTCAACCGCGACTCCAGCGAGCCAAGCGCGGCCGCCTCGGTCGCCAGGCTCCTCACGTAGCTCTCCGTGTCGAGCGGCCTTGCGAACAGCGAGTCCACGGCCGTGAGCCGGAACGCGTCCCGCGCGTCCGCGGAGTCGCTGCGGAACCGAAGGTCGTCCCGCGCCATGAGGATCGCGCGGAGGGCGTCGTCGAGCGTTCTGTCGCACGGCCCGGCCGCGCGCGCGGGCGGAAGCGCAAGCGCGACGAGGAGCGCGGCCGCCACGAGACACCGCGCGATGGGGGTTCCGGAGCTTCTCATCCGTTCTTCCTTTCCGTGAGCGCGCGCGTGACGAGCTCCGCCGTGATGGGGAGCTCGCTGAACCGGATGCCGACGGCGTTCGCGACGGCGTTCGCGATGGCCGCGGCGCCGGGCATCGCCGGCGTCTCGCCGATGCCCTTCGCGCCGAACGGGCCGCGCGAGTAGGGGTGCTCCACGAACGCCGACGCGATCTCGGGCGCGTCGGCCGCCGTGGGGATGATGTAGGTCGAGAAGTCGGGCGTGACGATGCGCCCGCGGTCGGTCCGCATCCTCTCGAACAGCGCCATGCCGGCCGCCTGCAGCACGCCGCCCTCGACCTGGCCCTCGAGCGTCGTCGGGTTGAGCACCTTCCCGACGTCGTGCGCCGCCGTCATCCTCACGAGGCGCACCGCGCCCGTCTCCGTGTCCACCTCGACCTCCGCCACGTGCGTCGCGTACGAGTACACCGCGTACGCGTCGCCCTGCCCGTTCTCGTCGAAGGTCGAGACCGGCGCCGCGTACCACCCCGATGCCGCCGTGGCTACGTTCTTCGCCCAGCAGGCGTCGGCGAGCTCGCCGAACGCGATCGAACGGTCGCCTCCCGCGACGCGCCCGCCCGCGAACGCGACGGCCGAGGACGGAACGCCGAGGATCTCCGCTGCCGCCGCGCCCATGGCCGCCCTGATCTTCGCGACCGCGTCGAGGACGGCGTTGCCCGTCATGAGCGTGGTCCTCGACGCGACGCTCGGGCCGCTGTCGGGGACCGCGCTCGTGTCCGCGAGGTCCACGCGCACCGACGACACCGCGATGCCGAGCGCGTCGGCCGCGATCTGCGAGAGCACCGTGAGGAGCCCCTGGCCCATCTCGGTGCCGCCGACCGCGACCCTCACGGAGCCGTCGCGGTACACGTTCACGAGCGCTCCCGACCCGTCGAGCGCGAGACCCTTCGCGCCGAGGCTCACGCCGTAGTAGATGGAGGCGACGCCGATGCCGCGGCGGACGCGCCCGCCCTCGGTGCCGACCGCGCCGGCCGCGCGCTTGGCGTCCCAGCCCGAGACGTCGCGCGCGCGTCTGAGCGTGTCGCGGAGCCCGACGCTCTCCGTGAGGAGCTGGTTCGTCGCCGTGCGTCTCCCGACGTCCAGGCCGTTCAGCAGGCGGATCTCGATGGGGTCCATGCCGAGCGCCGCGGCGACCTCGTCCACGACCGACTCGTTCGCGAAGATCGTCTGGGGCTGGCCGAACCCGCGGAAGGCGCCGGTGGTCTGGCCGTTCGTGTAGACGCCGTACGCGTCGGTCTCGACGTTCGGGATCTCGTAGGGCCCCGTCGCGTGCGCGGCCGAGCGGAAGAGGACGACCGGCGTGAGCGTGGAGTACGCGCCGGCGTCGGCGACGATGCGGATCCTCGCGGCCGTGAAGGCGCCGTCCCGCGTCGCGCCCAGTCGGAACGTCACGGTCATCGGATGGCGCTTGCTCGAACGGTAGAAGTCCTCCTCCCGCGAGTAGACAAGCTTCACGGGTCGGCCGACCTTCCAGGCGGCGACGGCCGCGCACGCGCAGATCTCGCTCGGCGAGTCCTCCTTGCCGCCGAACCCGCCGCCGGTCACCGTCTGCACGACGCGGACGGCGGCGAGCGGAAGACCGAGCGCGGTCGCGACGGCCTTCTGCACGTAGAACGGGCACTGCATTGAGCCGTAGACCGTCATGGCCGCGCGGCCGTCCGGCACGGCGATCGCGCCCATCGTCTCGAGGTAGGAGTGCTCCTGGTGGAACGTGCGGAACGTCCTCTCGACGACGACGTCGGCCCCGGCGAACCCGCGCTCCGCGTTGCCCTTGCGCACGCGGTACTGAAGGAAGACGTTGCCCCCGTCGTGCACCCGCGGCGCCCCGCGCGCCATGGCCTCCTCGGCGTCGAAGACGGCCGGCAGCTCCTCGCACGAGAGCGCGACCGCCGCCGCGCCCTCGCGTGCCGCCTCCGGCGAGTCGGCGACGACGAGCGCGACGGCGTCCCCCGTGTACCGGATCGTGTCCTTCACGAGGAGCGGCTGGTCGGCGTCGATGACGCCGACCTGGTTCGCCCCCGGGATGTCCTCCGCCGTCACGACGGCGGCGACGCCGGGGACCGCGAGCGCCCCGCTCGCGTCGAGGGCGAGCAGCCTCGCGTGCGCGACGCGGGGGAGGACCACCGCGGCGTGGAGCATGCCCGCGGCGCGGAGGTCGTCCACGTACGCGGCCGCTCCCGTGACCTTGTCCTCGGCGTCCACGCGGCGGACTCGCCTGCCCACCGAGGGACCGCCGTCCGCCGCGTCGTCCGCGATGAACCGGTCCGCCACGGCTCCTCCTAGTCACTCCTCGCCCGGAGGAAGAGCTGCGTGCCCGTCCGCGCGCAGCCGTTGGTTCTGAACACGGCGATCATGGGCGCGTTCCTCTCGTCGGTCGAGCCCATGTACTTCGTCACGCCGTGGCGCGAGAGGAACGCGAGCCCTGCGGCGTGAAGGACCCTGCCGTAGCCGCGCCCCCTGAACGCCGGTCTCACGCCGACGTAGAACAGCGTCCCCTCGTCCGGCCGCTCCGGGTAGGTCTGCGGCAGAACGACGCCGACCGCCTCGTCTTCGAGGGTCGCGATCTGCCACCACGACGGGTCGAACGAGCGGCCCGCGTGGTCTACCAGGTCCTGGAACTCGCGCTCGACGTCCCGGTCGGCGTCGTCCTCGAACGGGTCGCCTTCCGACGCCTCGGCCATGACGCGGACGAACCTGCGGCGGCCGACGAGCGATAGAGGGCGGTACGCGAACGGATCGCTGTGCGGTGACCGATAGCCCTCGAGGCGGCGTTCCACGAACACCTTCCTCTTCGCCACCTCGAATCCCGAGCGGGCGAGGGCGTCGTTGAGCGCTCTGCTCGTCTCGGTGTCCCAGGTGAGCACGGTGATGCCGTCCTTCGCGAAGGACGGCCTGAGATACCCGCACAGCGCGTTCTGGATGTCGCAGGCTCCCGGATCGTCTGCGGCGTGCACCTCGCGCAGGAGGTATAGCCTCGGGGTGAGGAAGACGCCTTCGAGCCGGCCGACGCAGCGCTCTCCGTCGAACGCCAACAGGAATGCCCGCTCGTCAGCGCCGTGACACCTCAGGCGGCGCGTGATGTCCGGCAGGCTCGCGGCCACCGCGGTCCGCGAGATGTTCAGGCCGAGCCAGACTCCCTCCTGGCCCGGGCGCAGAGGGCGCACCTCGATCGCCGGCATCTCCGGACCTCTAGGTTCCCGTCCCCGCGTCGGACGCGGCGGCCGCGGGCGCCGCGGTGTCGGCGGGCGCCGCCGCAAGCGCCGAGATCCAGTCCGCGATGAGTCGGATCTGCTCGTCGGTCAGCGGGTCGGCGCCCATCGGCATCCTCCTGCCCTTGATGCGCGTGTCCCCGTTGACCTTCATCAGGAGGTAACTCCTGTCGGGCTTCCCCGGCTGGACGAGCGGCAGGGTGTCCATCTGCGCGCTCGTGACGCCCACCGTGGCCTCGACGAACGCCGCCGCGTCGAGCGTGAGCTTGCCGGGCGTGCGCGGGCCGCCGTGGCAGCTCGTGCACGAGGCCTTGAAGATGCCGGCGACGGCGGTCTCGAGCGCCGTCGCGCCGCCTGCGGGCGCAGCGCCTTGCCCGGCGGCCCCTCGGTCCGCCGGCGCCTCAGCCTGCTGCGAGCACGCGGGGGCGACGATCATGAGCGCGACCGCCGCCATGGCCGTGATCCCCTTCATGGGTCACCTCCCTCTCGCCGTCCTGTGAGCGGAACGCCGCGACAACCTAGCAGTCCGCGGGGCTTTCGTCAATGAGGTCACTTGACATCCTGCGCATGCAGAGGCGTTCCGTCGCACGCCGCAACCGGGAACAGCCAGCGGCTCCTTCTCCATACGACCGGCCACTGGAGATGTCACGGCGTGTGGGCCGAGTCGTGCAGCCTCGACAACATCGTCATCACGGGCCGGGTGACGCCGGTGGAGCCGGTGTCCTGGACCACGATCAAGGCGCTGTACCGGTGATATGGAGGGACCTCGTGTCAAGGGGCGTCTCCCCTTCGGGGAGGCGGCCTTTGCACGTGGTGGAGCGGCTGAGAGGAGGTGGCGGACGAGGGAGGGCGCCTCGACGACGAGTCACGCTGATATGCGCGGGTTGCGGCGGCGGGCTGGCGCCCGCGGAGTCCGTGCAGATGAACCCCTACGTGCTACCGTGCGGGCCGTCGTCGGTCGCTCCATCATCCCGGGCTTGACAGCGATGAGGGGGGGGTACAATAAAACGTGCGATTCACGCTTGGATGTTCGAGGTGAGATGAGAGCTGCTCCGCCTTGCAAAGGAGGTCCCGCCATGCGCACACCTCCTCGCTCTCTCGACTTCCCGCGGTTTTCCCGCATCGCTGTACTCGCCTTGTCGGTTCTCGTCTCAGTTGCCGCTCCATCCGCTTCAGTCGCGCAGGACTCCGCCATCACGCAGGGCTGGGTGTCGTTCGATGGCATGACGCCGCTCCCAGCCTCGCCGACGATCGAGATCCTCTCCTCAACATCAGGCGAGCTCGTTCTCACATTGACGACCCCCGGCGCCGTCAGCGCCGCCGTCCTGGAGGGCGTTGCCGAGTACCACCGGCTCGAGTTCCCTGGCTACTCGCACAGCAACGAGGTGGGGCATCCGCTCCTGCCCGCCGTCCGGCAGCTCATCGCGGTCCCGAAGGGGTGTGAGATCGAGCTGTCGGTCACTCCCGGAGAGCCGCTCCATTACTACGGGACGCTTCTCTACCCGGTGCCTGCCACGGTCGTCCGGTACACGGCTGAAGGATGGGAGTACCTCGATGAGGAGTTCGCGCTCGACGAGGACGCGTACTCGTCGAGCGGATACTACCCGACTGAGATCGCAAGCGTGA
>VGIX01000030.1 GCA_016867725.1 Candidatus Effluviviaceae Genus I sp. | reverse complement strand
AGGTCGTCCCGGCCGAGGCTCGCCATCACGCTCAGGCGGATGAGCGCCGAGTCCGGCGGCACCGCCGGCGACACGATCGGGTTCACCACGACCCCCTCGTCCTCGAGCGCCCCGGCCATGCGGAACGCCTTCGCGTCCTCCCCCACGAGGACCGGGATGATCGGCGTGATGGTCTCCTCGAGACGGAACCCGGCCGCCGTGAGTCCGTTCTTGAGAAACGTGGTGTTCTCGCGCATGCGCGCGAGCAGCGCAGGCCCCTCTTCCTCGAGGACGTCGAGACACGCGAGCACCGTCGCCATGAAGGCCGGAGGCGGGGCGGCCGTGAAGATGAACGCCCGGGAGTTGAGCTTGAGGAAGGTGACGACGTCCGCCTCCGCCGCCGTGAACCCTCCGATGGTCCCGAGCGACTTGCTGAAGGTCCCGCAGATGAGGTCGATCCGCCCTTCCATGCCAAAGTGCTCCGCCGTGCCGCGGCCGGTCGCGCCGAGCACGCCGGTGCCGTGCGCGTCGTCCACCATGACCCTCGCGCCGTAGCGATCGGCGAGCGCGCGGATGCCCGGCAGGTCCGCCACCGTTCCCTTCATGCTGAACACGCCGTCCGTGACGATGAGCTTGCCCCGCTCAGGCGGGCACGCCGCAAGCAACTCCTCGAGGTGGCCCATGTCGCCGTGGCGCCAGATCTGCACGTCGGCGCGCGACAGGCGGCAGCCGTCCACGATGCTCGCGTGGTTCAGGGCGTCGCTGAACACGACGTCTCCCTCGGCGGTGATGCCGCTCACGGTCCCCATCATCGTCGCGAAGCCGCTGCTGAAGACGACGGCGTCCTCGGCGCGCTTGAACTCAGCGAGGCGCCGCTCGAGCCGGGCGTGAAGGGACGAGGTGCCCGTGAGCACGCGCGAGCTGCACGCGCCCGTGCCGAACTCGCGCACGGCCTTCACCGTCGCCTCGATCACCTTCGGGTGCGTGGCCAGGCCAAGGTAGTTGTTCGACCCGAGCATGATGAGGCGCCTGCCGCGCATGTCCACGACGGGAGCGGCGGGCGGGTCGAACGCGCGCAGGTAGAAGTACTCGCGCCGGGCCTTGAGCGAGTCGATCCAGCGGCTGAACTCGTGGCACTTGTCGAAGAGGTTCATCTCGCCCTCCTGCCGACGGCCGCGCCGCCGACCGTCACTCCTCCTCGCGCCAGTCGCGGCCGCCCGCGAGGAGCAGCACCCCGGCGAGGACGAGCGGCGATGGGATGAGCGCGGCCACGAGCATCCTGGGACCGATCGGCTGGCGGAAGCCGAGCACGAAGAACCAGAGCGTGGCGAAGCCCACGAGTACGATGCCTGCCCCGCCGACCCTCGGCCAGCGGATCGAGACCAGAGCGAAGGCGAACACGGCGAGCCACGGGGCCGCTTCCACGAGCGACACAACGGAGAGCCCGTGCGACGCCAGCACGAAGAGGAGCCACGCGCCCCCGATGACCCACGCGACGGCCCGTCCCGCCCGTCTGCGCGCCTTCACCTGCATCACGAGGAGCGCGAACTTCACGAGCAGCGTCACGAAGAGGACCACGCAGATCTCGAAGGCCGGCTCCGCGTCGTCGATCATCGCCTTGACGAAGCTGATCCCCGCGATCGAGACGGCCACGAGGAACGCGACGTGGCTCGAGCGGTAGGACACGACGCGCTCGCGCTCGTCCCCGCCGGCCAGGAGGCCGACCTCGCGGAGGAGGGGACGGGCAACGGTGAGCGGAACAAGCGCGAGGTAGAAGTACGCGTTGACCAGCGCGCCGAGCGCGATGCAGAGCGCGGCGTAGACGATCCCGAGGACGAGAAGCGCTCTCTGACTCATGGGTGGCATCAGGGTCTCCCGGTTCCGGCGCGTCCGCGCCTACCCGCTCTCCTCAAGCTCAAAGACCTGCTCGAGCGGCACGCCGAACGCGCGGGCGATGCGAAGCGCAAGCGCGACCGAGGGATTGTACTTCCCCTTCTCGATCGCGATGATGGTCTGGCGCGTCACGCCCACGCGCGCGGCCAGCTCCTCCTGGGTCATCTCCCCGTGGAGAAACCGCAGCTTCCTGACCTCGTTCCGGACGGCGTCGCTCATCGGCCGGGAGTGTGCCAGGGCTGTCCCTGGATGTCAAGTATTGATTACTTTGTGATTAGTTGGCTTTACGCACGGTGTGCCGCGCTACGGCGTCTGGGTTGCCGCGTCGCGGGGTCTCCCGGCCGCGCGGAGCGCTTCCTCGCTGGCCAGCTGCGCCTCGGCCAGGAGCGAGCCCAGCCTCAGCGCTTTCGCCTCGTCCACGGCGTCCGCCGCGAGCTCGACGGCCCGCTCCGCGCTCCCGGCAGCGACTCGGGCGTGCGCCAGCTCGATCTGCACGCGAAGCGCGGTGATGCGGGCCCCGCACGCGTCGGCGGCGGCCCGCGCGGCCTCGAGGTCCTCCAGCGCCGCCGCGGCGTCGCCGAGGAGCCGCCGTACGCGCCCGCGCGCAAGGAGCGCGCCCGCCCTGAGGTCGTTGCTCCCGACGCTGTCGGCCGCGCTCACGGCCCGCTCGACCGTCGCGGCGGCCGCCGCGCAGTCGCCCAGCGCGCACTCGGCATCGGCCCGAGCCGTCAGCACCACGGCCGCGCCGCACTGATCGCCGAGTTCCCCGTAGACGCGCTCGGCGTCTGCGAGCGATTCCAGGGCCGCCGCGTGCCGCCCACGCGCGGCCATGACCGACGCCATGTACACGAGCGTCTCCGCTTCGCCGCCGGCCCACTTGATCGCGCGGAAGATCTCGAGCGCCTCGAGGTACCGCGCGAGCGCCTTGTCGTACTGCCCCCGCAGCCGCGCGATGTTCCCGACGTAGTTGAGGGAGATCGCGACGCCCTTCTTCTCCCCGAGCTCCCGTCTCGCCTCGAGCGCGCGGTCGATGTACACCTCGGCGTCGTCCACGCGGCCCTGCGTGAGGTACACGTTCCCGATGTTGTTGAGGCAGAGGATCTCCGCCATGCGGTCGCCGAGCTCCGGCTCGATCTCGAGCGCGCGCTTGTAGCTGTCGAGCGCGTCGTCGAGCCGCCCCTGCTCCTCGAGGACCGTCCCGAGGTTGATGCAGTTCTCGGCGACGCCCTGCTTGTCCCCGAGCTTCTCGCTCAGTTCGAGCGCCTCTCGGTACGTCGCGATCGATCGCTCGTAGTCCCCGCGCACCTGATAGACCACCGCCATGTTCGACAGCGTCGCGCTCATGCCCCTCGTGTCGCCGATGTCGCGCTTGATCGCCAGGCTCTCGCCGTAGCGCTTGAGCGCGTCGTCGTGGCGGTCGAGCCAGAAGTGCGAGAGGCCAATCGCGTTCAGCACCGTCGCCTCGCCCTCCCTGTTGCCGGAGAGCACGTGGAGCGAGAGCGCCCGGTGCAGCTCCTCGAGGGCCTTCTCGCAGTCCCCCTTCTTGATGTGCACGCGCCCGAGCGCGAAGACGGCCGCCGCGAACTTCGGGTCCAGCTCGACGACACGCTCGAGGTTCGCGGCCGCCTTCTCCCAGTCGCCCTCGAGCTCGCAGGCGAGCGCGAGCTCGTAGAACGCCCCGAGGTTGTTCGGGAGGAGCCTCGTGAGCTCCTCGAACGCCTCGATGGCGCGGGTCGCCTCGCCCGCCGCGAGCGCCTGGCGCGCCGCCACGAAGAGCCGGTCGGCGCGCGGAAGCGTCCGCGACAGCCCGACGGCCGTCGCCAGCGCCCCGGCCGCATCGTCGTCGCGCCCGAGGTTCGACAGGGCCTCGCCGAGATACGTGAACGCCAGGGCGAAGCCGGGGTCCCGCTCCGTCGCATCCCGGAGCAGCGCGGCCGCCTCGGCGTTGTTCCCCTGATACAGCTTCGAGAGGCCGTCCACGTACGCCTTGACCGACTCCGGATCGCGCGAGCCCTTCTCGCCGACCATGGTCGTGACAAGGTCGCGCTCCGCGCCGACCTCGATCACGCGCAGCGTTTCGGCCGCGAGGTGCCCCACCGCGTCGAGGAGCGCCGCGTCGTCCTCCCCGTCGAACCTGACGTGCGACTCCGCTCCCGTCGCCGGCTGCGTGACGACGAGGTCGATCCTGGTCGCGGGGCCGAGCCTGACGTAGCTTCCGCACACGATCGTGTCGGCGCTCAGGTGCTCCGAGAGCGACCTCAGCGTGGCGGCGTCGAGCGGGGAGCCGGGCTCGATCCGGAGATCGGCGAGCACGGCGTTGAGCCTGTCGGGCGAGACGACGCGCACGGCGGGGACGTGCGCGAGCTCGCTCGAGAGCATGATCTGGAGGCCGGACTGCATCCATGCGGCGTCCGCGGCCCCGCTCACGTTGCGAAGGGGAAGCACGGCGAGCGCATGGCGCGGGCCACCCGTCTCCGCGCGAGGCGCGGCGGCGCCGGTCGCCGTCGCCCACGAGCGCCCGGTGAGCGAAGGGGCGGCCCCCACGGCCGCGCCGTCCACCGCAGCGGCGGTCGCGGCCTCGCGCAGCGCGGCGGCCATGGCGGCGCAGTCGCGGAACCGGTCGTCCGGCTCCTTCGCGAGCGCGCGGGCGACGACCGCCGTGAACGCCGCGGGGAAGCTGCCCTCATCCGGGATCGGATCCGGGGCCCTCGTCACGACTGCGTACAGCACGTCGAGGCGGCCGTCGCCCGGGAACGCCGGCCTGCCTGCGGCCATCTCGTACAGCACGGCGCCGGCTGAGAAGACGTCGGAGCGCGCGTCCGCGGGCCTGCCCTGCGCCTGCTCCGGCGACATGTACCGCGCGGTGCCGAGCACGACGCCCGCCTCGGTGAGCGTCATCGCGCCGGTCGTGTCGCCGGCCTCGGGCGCAGCGAGCAGCTTGGCGAGCCCGAAGTCGAGGATCTTCACGATCCCGTCCGGCCGCACGATGACGTTCTCGGGCTTGATGTCGCGGTGGACGATCCCCAGCTCGTGCGCCTTCCCAAGACCCGTGGCGAGCTGGAGCCCGATGCCCACGACGTCGCGCGGCGCGAGCAGCGCGCTTCCGATCAGCGCGCGCAGCGTCCGCCCCTCGACGAACTCCATCGCGATGAACGTGGCGCCGTCCGCCTCGTCGATCTCGTAGATCGTCGCGATGTTCGGGTGGTTGATCGCCGAGGTAGCCTGCGCCTCCCGGACGAAGCGGCCGAGGCGCTCCGGGTCGCCGGTGAGATCCCGCGGGAGCATCTTGATCGCGACCCTGCGTCCGAGCTTCGTGTCCTCGGCGGCGTAGACGACGCCCATGCCGCCGCGACCGATCTCCTCCAGGATCCGATAGTGCGTGATGGTCCTGCCGATCATGCCCGCGCTCCGTGGCTGCCGCGCGCCTCAGCGCCGCGACGCCCCTGACGACCGCTCACCGCGCGCCGGAGCCTAGCAGAAAGCGCCCGGCGCCGGCAGGGGTTTTGTGCCCCCGGCCGGCGCCGTCTCCGCTTGCCGCCCGCAGCGCACTATCGGATGAGGACGACCTTCCCCGTCGCCGCCTCGCCGCCGGATTCCACGCGCGCGAAGTACACGCCCGACGCCGCCCGCTGTCCCGCGTCGTCCGTGCCGTCCCACACGATCGTCGCGCGCCCGCCCGCGAACGGCCCGTCGTAGAGCGTCCTCACGACGCGACCCGCCGTCGTGCAGACCGTCACGGTCACGCGCCCGGCCGCCGGACCGGCCAGCTCCAACCTGCACTCGTCCCGCGAGGGGCTCGCGTACGAGAGCGAGTACGCGGCCTCGCCGGCGACGGGCACGCCGGGCACGTCGGTGGGCGGCGTCAGGAGACCGAGCGTGAACATGAGCGTCTTCGAGCGCGAGAGCATCTCACCCGCGAGGTTGCCCAAGGGATGGGCCGGCGAGTTGGGGATGACGCTTCCAGCATAGCCGCGGATGACGGCGTTCATGGCGGAGAGCTCGTCGATGGCCCACGCGTAGAGGTACGAGCCGTAGTACGCGAACGCCTGGTCGGCGTAGACCTCAAGTTCCGCCTTCGCCGCCTGCAGCTCCTGAGGATCATCGGCGCCTGGAACGAGGATCTCATCGAGCATCCCGAACTTGTTGTCTGCGACGTCGCCCGCCGGCCGGTTGTCCACGACGAGCACGAACTCGTCGAACCGAGAGATGACGCCGCGGGCGTCCTCGATGCTCCCCTCGACTGTCACGTCCCTGAACATGCCCCTCGAAGAGCCCGACGACGCGCACGCGAACAGCCGGGTCCCCGGCATCAGGGCGTCCGCCTGGATGAGGTTCTCATGCGTCGCGGTGGACGAGAGCCCGACGTAGGTGAACACCGTCTCTCCGTCGGGGAGCGCCGCGTAGAACGGAAGCGTGTTCCCCTGCGGACTGGTCCTGCTCGCGGACTCCGTCAGCACGGCCGACGAGTAGCCGCCCTCCGCGACGCTCTCGAGACGAAGCTCGACGTGCTCGGCCGGGTTCACCTGGACGCCCGCGCCGGGCGGCGTCGGGGTGAACCCTAGCGCGACGAGGGCGCTCGGGCACGCGTTCGGCATCGTGAGCGCCGGATTGATGATCTGCCCCATGGGGTTGAGCCGGTGGATCCTGCACATCGAGGCGCTCGCGACGTAGATGGTGCCGTCCGAGCCGATGTCCACGTCGTCCGAGCCCGCGCCGATGTGCCCGGGTCCGAACTGCTGAAGCCCGCCGTCAGGGCCGACGTTGTGAAGGCCGAACGCGCGGTCCAGGAGCACGAGCGCGCCGTTCGGCCGGAGGGCAAGGTCGATCGCGTTCGCGGTCGCCTCCTCAACGATCGGATCGAGCTCGGTGAAGGTCGTCGGACCCGTGCGTTCGTACTCCGCGATGTACGGGAGCGTGTCCCCGCGGGCACCGATCAGCGCGATGACGTGCCCTTTCCTCGGCCCCATCGGCGCGACGAGGAGGTCCAGCACCGGGCCGCGGAACGTCATGCAGCTCTCGGCGGTCCCCCCGCCTCCCGGCAGAACCCAGAGCGAGACGGAGTCATCCTTCACGAAGTAGATGTCCGTGGACTCACCGTCCGGGTAGAGCTCGAGAGGAGCTACCCCGGTGACCAGGTCCTCGACGCCGCCGGTCCCGAGGCTGACCGCAGAGATCCGCCCCGCGGCGCTCGCGACGAGGATGCGCCCGTCCGAGGCGATCGCCATGTCCTGGACGCCGCCGAACGAACCGGCACGGGTGATCACGAAGGGCTCGATGCCGGCGAACCCCCAGATCCGCGCGCTCTCGGCGTCGGCCGCGTAGAGCTTCAGGATCCCGTGCGCTGCTGTGGGCGCGAGCCCGACGAGCAGCGCGGCAAGAAGGACCGCGTGACGTGGCCGCATGTGCACCTCTTCCGATGTCCTAGCGAACGAACACGACCTTGGCGCTCTCGGCATCGCCACCGGACTCGACGCGCGCGAAGTACACGCCCGAGGCCGCGGGCCATCCATCCGCGTCGGCGCCGTCCCAGACCAGCGACTCAACCCCACCGGAGAGCACGCCGTCGTACAGCGTCCTCACGAACCTCCCGGATACGGTGTGGAGCGTCACGACCGCGCGCGACCCGGCGGGGCCGGCGAGCGTCATCCGGCACTCGCCGCGCGCGGGGTTCCCGCACGCGAGCGAGAGCGACGACGCGACGCGCCCGGGGGCGAGCTCGTCGAAGGAACCTCGCAGAGCCGACAGGCTGAACATGAGCGTCTTCGACCGCGACAGGATCTCGCCGGCGAGGTTGCCGCCGGGGCTCGCGGACGAGTTCGGAATGGCGGACCCCGCGAACGCGCGCGTCGCGTCGTTGAGCTGCCCAAGCTCGTTGATCGCCGCCGCCGTGGCGCCCGTGCGGTAGAACCGCTCCGCCGTGAGGGCGCGCGCGCGCAGCGACCGCTTGGCCGACTCGACGGCGGAGCGCCGCGCGGCGATGTCGGGACTCAGGATGTCGTGGAGCCGCGCGAACTTGTCGTCAACGACGGCGCCCAGGGGGCGGGAGTCGTCCACCGCGACCACCTCGGAGAAGCGCGAGATCACGCCGCGCGCGTCCTCGATCGTCCCTTCGACCGTCACGTCCTGGAACACCTCCCCCATCCCGTGCGCGAAGAAGAGACGGCTGCCCGGGAGCAGAACGTCCACCTGGATGAGGTTCTCGTAGGTCGCCGTTGTCGCGAGCGACACGTACGTGAAGCCGTCCCTGCCGGCGGGCGCAGCCGCGTACTCGGGCAGCGTGTTCCCGCCCGGGCTCGTGCGGCTCGTCGTCGTGGTCGTCGTCGCCCAGGTGAACCCACCCTCCGCGACGCTCTCGAACAGGAGCTCGACGCCCTCGACCGGGATCACAGGAACGCCCTCGCCCGGCGGCGACGGCGTGAGTCCCACCGCAGCGACGGCGCGCGGTTGATCGACGACGGTGTTGAGGCTGGGGAGGATCCAGTGGCCGTCGGGGTCGAACCGGTGCGTCAGGGACACCTCCCCGTCCACGACGTAGATGGTCCCATCGGCCCCGATGTCGATGTCGCTGCCCCAGAGCCCGGCGGACGGCCCGAAGTGCGTGAGCTGACCCCCGGGGCCGACGTCGTACATGCCCGTCTCTTGGTCGAGGAGCACGATCCGGCCGTCGGGGCGGATCGCGAAGCCCCTGGCGTACTCCGTGGCCTCTTCAAGAGCGGGCGGCAGCACCTCGAAGCTCGTCGGCCCCGTGCGCCGGAACTCCGCGAGGTACGCGGGCTCCATCTCCTCGCTCTCGAAGAGCACGAGCAGGTGCCCGGCCCTGTCACCGGACGGATAGACCTGGATGTCCACGGGCGTTCTGTCGAACGACATGCAGTACTGGCCTGGCCCTGTTCCGCCCGGCAGGACGTAGAGCGCCGGATAGGAGTACGTGACGAAGTAGACGTCGTCGGAGAGGCAGTCGGGGTAGACGTCGCCAGGCTGGTACGCATACGGATCGAGCACGGTGATCTCCGACGTTGCCGGATCGACGCGTGCGACGCCCAGCTGATATGCCGCGACGAGGAGCTTCCCTTGTCGGTCGATGGCCATGCCTTCAACGAAGCAGAGCTCTTGCGTCGAGAGGAACGCCGGGACCGTGTCGGTGTACGCGGCGATGCTGCACGCGGCGCCGTCGGCGACATACACATCCGTCGCGGCAGCGGTCGGAGCGCACGAAAGCGCGATGACCGCCGCAACAGCTGCTGCGACCACTGTCATGCCGTAGCGGTTCTCCACTGGTGCCCCCTCTCTCAAGCCACTCAAGCGCACGGCATCATGCCGGTTTGATGGCAGAACTATACCATAGTCACTGACATTCGTCAATGATTTCGTCTCAGTATCAGTGAGCGGCGCCTCAATCCGGCGGGGGTCGAGTCTGCGTCCTGGACCCGACCGCTGCGGCTGGCAGTCACACGGGATTCGGGGTTCGCTTCACCACAAGCAGGAGGATGTCATCGGATTGTGGCGCTCCCGCGGTGAACGCTCCCAGGTCATCCATGACCAGCGACACGAGGTCCGAGGCGGAAGGCGCCTCTCCTTCGCCGCCCGCCGCCACCGCCCGACCCAGCGCCCGGCGCAGCCGCTCTTCTCCGTAGAACTCCCCGTCCCTGCCCACGGCCTCGGTGACGCCGTCGCTGAACACGACGAGCGACGATCCCGGCTCGAGCACGAGGGACGCGGCGGCATACGGAGCGTCTTCGAGCATCCCGATCGGCATGCCGGTCGCCGCGATCTCGCGCATCGCGCCCGCGGCGGTCACGAGGATCGGCGCGTTGTGCCCCGCGTTCACGTAGTCCAGCCGGCCGCTCGCGCGGTCGAGCGCGGCGACGAACAGCGTCGCGTAGCGCACGGCGTCCGTGGACGCGCAGACCTGCCGGTTGAGCGCGGACACGGCGCTCACGAGGTCGCGCTCGCCCCCAAGCAGCACCTCGGCCACCGGGACGATGCTCGAGACCAGAATGGCGGCCCCGAGTCCCTTCCCTGCCACGTCGCCCGCCATGATCACCGAGCGCCCGTCCTCCAGGTGCCTCACGTCGTAAAGGTCGCCGCCCACCTCGGCGCACGGCGTGTAGGAGACGCTGATCTCGTAGTGGTCGACGCCCTCGACGGTCTCGGGCAGGATGTGCCCCAGGATCTCGCGCGCCGTCCCGAGCTCGCGCTCGAACCGTTTCCTCTCCTCCTCCGCTTCGGTCAGCCTCGCCTGCGTGATCTTCACGGCGATGAGGTTCGCGAGCACGGTGAAGGCGCGGAGCTCGTCCTCCCCGTATCGCGACGAGGGGTCGGTCGTGTCCGCGTACAGGAGGCCGATGATCTCGTGGTTGTCGAAGAGCGGCGCGGCCATCGCCGCGCGGATGCCCTGCCGCACGACGCTGTCGTGCCCGCCGAAGCGCGGGTCCGCCTGCGCGTCGCTCGTGAGAAGCGAGACGCCGTCCTCGAGCACCTGACGCACCATCGTGGTGCTGAGCACGAGTTCGTCGCCCCGGCCGCGCCCGGACGGAAGTCGCGACGCGCGCACCGTCGGCGTCCTCGCCTCGCCCTCCAGGGAGAGAAGGACGATGCGGTCACACGCGATCGCGCGCTCGACGAGCCCGAGGACGTCCTCGTAGATCCCCTCAAGCGGGCGCTCGCTCACGAGGAACTGACCGGCGTCGGCGAGGACGCGGAAGAGGTCGCGGCCCGCGCCACGCTCGCCCGTGGGCCCCGCGAGAGCCGAGACCGGGACGGCCGACGTCACGACGGCCGACGCGCTCAGGCAGTACTCCGTGCTCTCGGGAGGCCCGGGCGCGCGGAGCGTCAATGACACGTCCGCGAAGGCGATCCGGCTGCCCGCCCGCGCCGGCGTCGGCGCGGCGATGCGAGCGCCGTCCACGCGCGTGCCGTTCCGGCTCCCGAGGTCCGTCACCGTCACGCGCCCGCCGGCAACCGATACGAGCGCGTGCCGACGCGACACGGATCGGTGTTCGAGGCGGATGTCCGACTCGGGAGCGCGGCCGACGACCTGGTCTCCATCGCGGAGCTCCAGGCTCACGCGCGTCCCGTTGACGGTTCCCACGAGTGCGAAGGCCATGGACCAAGCCCCCCGGCCGCGGGGCCGGTTAGAGGAGGAAGTACCTCAGGCAGAGGTACGCGGCAGCGATGACGACGCTGAGGAGCATGAGCGGGAAGCTGATGCGCGCGAAGCGCCCGAAGGTGATGTCGTAGCCGTTCCGCCTGCCCGTCTGCGCGATGACGACGTTCGCCGCCGCGCCGACGAGCGTCCCGTTCCCGCCGAGGCACGCGCCGAGGGACAGCGCCCAGAAGAGCGGGTAGGTGACCTGCACGTGGACCGCCGCGGCGTCGCCCGCGATGCCAAGCTGCGCGGCGAAGAGCGGCACGATCGACCGGATGAGCGGGATCGTTGCCATCGTGAGCGGGATCGCGTTCACGACGGAGCACGCGAGCGCGCTGCCCCACAGGATCACGAGCGTCGTCGCAAGCAGATTGCCGCGCGTGAGGATGACGAGCTCGCGGCCGAGCCAGACGAACGCCCCCCGCTCCTGCATCGCCCCCACGAGCATGAAGAGCCCGACGAGGAAGAGGATCGTGTTCCACTCCACCTTCCCCATCACGCGACGGATGTCGCTTCCGCACGCCAGCGCCGTGAGCATCCCGCCCGCCAGCGCGACGATGCCCGGCTCAATGCCCGCCGACCGCCCGAGGAAGAAGCCGAGGAGCACGAGACCGAACACCGCGAGGCCGCGGCGCAGCCGTCTGTGGTCCGTGATGGCCGCGGCGGGGTCGGCCTTCTCGATGCGCTTCCGCAGCGACTCGCGCACAACGAGCTGCCTGCGGTACTTCGCGAGCACGGCGATCACGCTCGCGGCCATGATGACGACGACCGCGGGCCCGAGGTGCGCGATGAACTCGTTGAACGAGAGTCCGGTCTCGGAGGCGATCATGATGTTCGGCGGGTCCCCGATGAGCGTCGCCGTGCCTCCGATGTTCGAGAACACGGCCTCGAGGACAAGGAACGGGATCACGGGGAGCTCGAGGACCTGGCACACGAGAATGGTGACGGGCGCGATGAGCACGACCGTCGTGACGTTGTCGAGGAACGCCGAGATGACGGCGGTCAGCACGAGGAACAGCACGAGGACCGCCGCGCCGTCTCCCCTCGTCTTCCGCGCCACGAGCACCGCCATCCACTCGAAGAAGCCGGTCTCGGCGAGGACGCCGACGATCATCATCATGCCGACGAGCAGGAAGACGACGTTGAGGTCGATGTACGTGAGCGCGTCGTGGTACGAGATGCCGCCCAGCATGATGACGAGCGCCGCGCCGAGACATGCCGCGACGGTCTTGTCCACCTTCTCCGACGCGATGAGCGCGTACACGACGCCGAAGACGACGATGGGGAACCACATCCCCGCCGTGGGAGGCACTGCCATCCTCGCCGCGAGCTGGCGGGCTGCGTCTCCTGCCGGCCCCATCCACGTCTCCTAGACGTTGAGGATCCTGTCCACGACCACGGCGCGGTCGATCACGCCCACGACCCTGCGGTCCCGCTCGACGTAGATCTTCGGGTACTTCCGCACGGAGAAGAGGTACACGACCTCCATGAGCGTCGCGTCCTCTGGGAGCGCCGCGAAGTCGGCCGACATCGCGTCGCCCGCCTTCGCCTTCGCCTCGTTCTCGAAGTAGGCCTCGAACGGATCGAAGTGGCGCATGAAGGCCACGTTCGTGAGCTGCGAGAAGAAGTCCGGCAGGCCCTTCTTGAAGAGGATGTCGCTCGTCACCTCTCCCACGATCCGGTCGTCCACGTCGAGCACGGGCACGGCGTCGGTGCCGTACTGGCACATGAGCTGCGACACGACGCGGATGGGCGTGTCCGGGGCGACCTTCACCGTCAGGGGCCGCATGAGCTGCCGCGCCGTGACGACGAGCTCGAACGCCGGCGCCTGCTCGACGAGGAACTCGTAGACCTTGGCCGGGTCGGTCTGCGTGAGCAGGAACTCCCGCGCGTCGGCCTGCGACATGAGGCCGGCGAAGAGCGACATCGTCTGCATGCCGACCATCGGCGTCTCGAGCGGGGTCACGGCCATGAACACGAGCCTGACGGCCGTGCTGTCGAGGGTCTCGTACTCGATCTCGCGACTGAGGACGGCGAGCGCCGCGACGAACCCGCGGAAGCCGGGGACGCGCGCGTGGGGATACGCAAGCCCGTTGGCGATGCCCGACGGGTGCTCACGCTCCCGCGCGAGGATGAGCGGGCCGATCCGGCTCTTCACCTGGTCGGGCTGCGAGGCGACGATGGGGCTCCGCCCGACCGCCGCGATCATGCGGTCGAGGAGCTCCCACTTGTCGTTGACCTCGATGCCGACGAGGATCTGGTCCGGGCTGATGTGCCGCGCGAGGTCCATGGGCCTGCCTGCGGAGTGGGTCCGGTTCGGGCTCGGATGGCGGGGAGTATCGCACCGACTCCGCGCCAGTGCAAGGCGCTCGTGGCGCGCCCTACGACGCCGCCTCGAACGACAGGTGCATCCGCTCGAGTCTCCGTGACTCGCGGACGAGCATGGCGACGGTCACGACGGTCCCGAGGACGTCGGCCGCGGGAAACGCGAGGAAGATGCCCCAAAGGCCCATCGAGAGGGGAAGCAAGAGCACGAGCGGTATGAAGAAGACCACCTGCCGCGAGAGCGTGAGGAAGACCGCGGGCCGAGCGCGTCCGAACGCCTGGAACAGCGCGGCCCCCATCATCTGGACCCCGAGCATCGGGAACGCCGCCGCAACGATGCGGAGGGCCGGGACCGCCATCCGGATGAGCTCGTCGTCCCGCGAGAAGAGACCGATCATCGGCCGCGCGGCGAGCATGAACGCCGCGAACGCGCCCGCGGCGAACAGCGTGGAGCGCACCGACGAGATGCGCATCGCGTGTCTCGCGGTGAGGTAGCGCTTCGCGCCGTAGTTGAACCCCGCCACCGGCTGGAGCGCCTGCGCGAATCCCATGAGCGGCATGAACGAGAACTGCAGGATGCGGTGGATGACGCCGTACGCGGCGATCGCGAGGTCCCCGCCGTGGCGCCCGAGGCTCCTGTTGAGGATGATCATGACGACGCTGCCAGCGACCATCCGGCCGAACGAGGCCGCGCCGACCGCGAGCGTCTCGCGGACGATCGCCGGCGCGAGCCTCATGTCCCTCAGGCGCATGGAGAGGCTGCTCCGGCCGCTCGCGAAGTACGCGGCGATGAACACGGTGGAGCACGCCTGCGCGATGACGGTCGCGATCGCGGCGCCGCGGATGCCCATGCCGAGGGCGAAGATGAAGATCGGGTCGAGAATGACGTTCACGCCCGCGCCGATGAGCATGCGAGTCATGGCCACCATCGCCTGCCCCTCGGCGCGGATGATGTTCCCCTGGGCCATCGAGTAGCACGAGAAGCCCGTGCCCCAGAGCACGGTCGCCATGTACGCCCGCGCGTACGGGAGGATCGCCTCGGTGGCGCCGAACACCCTCAGAAGCCGATCGAGGAACCCGAACCCGAGCGCCATGATGCACGCGGCGGCGATGAGGATGAGCGTGAGCGCGTTCCCCGCCGTGCGCGCCACGCGCTCGCGATCGCCCGCGCCGAGCGCGCGGGAGATGATCGAGGCCGCCCCCATCCCGATGAGGTGTCCGAGGGCCAGGACGATGAGCTGAACGGGGAAGCAGACGGCGAGCCCCGCGATGCCGAGCGTCCCGACGCCGCGGCCGATGAAGATGGTGTCGACGACGTTGTACGCTGCCATGGCGGCCATGCCGACCGTCGCGGGGATCGAGAGCCGCCACAGGAGGCCGCCGATGTCGGCGTCGGAGAGGACGTGATTGCGCGACGGGGCGCCGCCGGGGAAGCGTCCGTCGCACGCGGGGTCACGGTTCATCGGCGGCGGGCATATACTGCGGGGTCATGCACGGTCGCTGTCGCTCCGCTCGACCTTCTTCACCCACGCCACCTTCCAGTAGAAGAAGCAGCTCCGGTCGCAGCCGTCCCTGCCGCGGATGCCCTGGCCGTGGCAGATGCCGCCTTCGAGGACGACGGTGTCCTTGATGGTCCGCATCACGTGGTCGTGCTCGTCGAGGATCCGCCGCACGGGCTTGAGCACGCGGAAGCGTCGCCCGCAGTATTGCTCCATCGGGCGGAGGAACTTGAGTCCGCCGTGCTTGCCGTGCTCGTCGAGCGTCGCCGTGATCTCATCGAGCGATCGAACCTCGACGAGGTCGCCGGCCTGTAGGCCGCAGCACCAGTGCCGGGGAGCGGCGGCGGCCGACGCCCCGCCACCGGCGTCCGTCCACCGGAGCCAGCCGCCATAGGGCTCGGCCGGGATGCTCAGAAGCCGCGAGAGAAGCGCCATGACGCGGCGGCGGAGCCCCAGCGCCTTCCCGTGCGCGAGAAGGTACCACGATTCAACGCGGCTGATCGGCGAGAGCGCGTCGTCGAGCCAGCGAAGCTGGCAGACCTCGAGCGTCGAGTCGTCGAGTCCTCCGGCCGACTCGAAGCCGGTCGGCAGCTGCTCCGCCGTCGTGCGGGCGGGGTTGCTGCTCATCGAGGGGGGCATCGCGTCACCTCCGGGCGGTGTCCGCTGCGGTTCCGGGCAGCACGCGCCGCAACGGGATGTCTCCATTGTAGCCGGTCGCGCGGCCCGAGACCAGAGCCTGATAGACCGGTCCCGCCGCCTCGTTTGACTTCCGGCGGCCGCGTGCTACGCTCTTGTTCGAGCGGCGCACCATGACGGCCCGGGCGGGCGCTCGGGCCGCGAGGCGGCGCCGAAACCGTTCGTTCCTCGGAGGGCCGACGATGTCAAGAAGCGTCACGGGGGCGACAGCGAAGGCGTTCATCCTACTCCTTGTCCTGATCGCCGCAGGCTGCGCGCACGCTCCCGTGCGTCCCGCACCCTCCCCCGTCGCCGGGCCCCGCAACGTGGTCCTCATGATCGGGGACGGCATGGGAACGGCCCACGTCACCTCGGCGAAGGTGGCGGCGGGGCGGCTCGAGATGGAGCGGCTGCCGGTCGGGGGGATCGTGTCCACCTGGTCGGCGAGCGCGCTCGTGACCGACTCCGCCGCGAGCGGCACGGCCCTCGCGACGGGGCACAAGACCGTGAACGGCACTGTGGCGATGTCGCCTGTGGGTGTCGCGCTCAGGACTGTCCTCGATCACGCCGAGGACCGCGGTATGGCCACGGGGCTCGTCGTCACGTGCTCGATCACGCACGCGACGCCGGCCGCGTTCGTGGCGCACGTCGCGGGCCGCGAGGACAACCTCGAGATTGCGCAGCAGATCGCCGCGAGCGACGTAGAGGTGCTCTTCGGCGGCGGCTGGTCGCACTTTCTGCCGGCCGCGGAGGGCGGCGGGCGCCACGACGGGCTCGACCTTCTGAGCGCGATACGCGAGCGGATGCCCGTCGCGCTGGCGCCGGCCGAGTTCAGGGCGCTGGGCGACACGGAGCGCGCGGCCGCCTTCTTCGCGCCGGACCACCCGGGCCGCGCCCGCGAGCGCGACCCCGACCTGCGCGAGCTGACCTGGAAGGCCCTTGAGGTCCTCTCGCGCGACGACGACGGGTTCTTCCTGATGGTCGAGGGCTCTCAGATCGACTGGGGCGGGCACGAGAACGACCACGACTGGATCGTGGACGAGATGCTCGACTTCGACGCCGCCGTGGGCGTGGTGATGGACTTCGCCGAGCGCGACGGGCGGACGCTCGTCGTCGTCACGTCGGACCACGAGACCGGAGGCTACGCGCTTCTTGACGGCTCGCTCGAACGGCGCGCCATCACGGCCCCGCACTTCGCGTGCGACGACCACACGGCGTCCATGGTGCCGCTCCTTGCCTACGGGCCGGGAAGCCACGCGTTCGGCGGGATGAGCGACAACGCGCGCGTCGGAGAGCTGCTCATCGAGTACGTCACCACCGGACGGTAGGCCGCTCCTGGTGTGCCCTACTCCCACCTCAGCGGGTTGAAGCTCACCCGCGTGTCGAAGTGCTCCACGCCGACCGCGCGCTTGAGCCGCCACACGACGAGGTACGTGCCAGGCGTGGCGGCGGCCTCGAACCCGACCTTCACGAGCCACTGCACGAGCACGATGTCCCTGAGCACGCCGCCGGGCACCGTGCCCGCGAACGCGGCGGTGATGAACACCGCGGAGTCCGCGAGCTGGCCCACGAGCGTCGAGCCGATCGTGCGCACCCACAGGAACCTGCCGCCCGTCGCGACCTTGAGCTTCGCGAGCACGATCGAGTTCAGGAACTCCCCGCACAGGTACGCGGCGAGCGACGCCGCAACGATCCGCGGCGCCGGCCCCAGCACCGCGGCGAACGCGACCTGCGACGACGCCGTGTCCGGAAACGGCCGGAGCGTCCACGCCCCCGCCGGCGGCAGCGCGATGGCCAGGTGCGAGAACGCGACGGCGACGACGTTGCACGCGAAGCCCAGCCAGATGGCCTTCCGCGCGGCCGCGTAGCCGAAGACCTCCGTGAGCACATCGCCGATGATGTACGCGAGCGGGAACACGAGCACGGCGGCCGGCACGACGAGGCCGCCGACGGTGATGAGCTTGGCGGCGATGAAGTTCGAGGTGATGAGGACGCCGACGAAGAGCGCCACGGTCACGCGGAGGGCGTCCTCGGCGCGGCCCGGGTTGCGGCTCGGGGCCCCGGTCGGCGCCGGAGCGTCGGCGCGCGCGCTCATCGCTTGCCGTGCTCCGCTTCGACGGTGATCGCGATCCCGCCGCGGACGGCGAACCGCGCGGCCACCCTGCACCACCGGGGCTCGAGGGCCCTCACGAGGTCGTCGAGGATGACGTTGGCCACATGCTCGTGGAACACGCCCTGGTCGCGGTACGACCACAGGTACAGCTTGAGCGACTTCGACTCGAGGATGCGCTCGGCGGGAACGTACTCAATGGCGAGATGCGCGAAGTCGGGCTGGCCCGTCGCGGGGCAGACGCAGGTGAACTCGTCCGTCGTGAGCGTCACGACGTAGTCACGACCGGCGTGGTGGTTCGGGAAGGTCTCGAGCCTTCGCTCCGGCCTGGCGTCGCGCCCGAGGAGCGTGAGCCCGTCGAGATCAGTGGGACCGGTGAGCTTGTCCATGGCGTTCCCCCTGCGCGTCGTGCCGGGCCTCACTACCCAGCGGCTCTGGGCGGCCAAGGGCGGGATTATAGCACCGGCAGTGAGGTTGGCACACGAGGGCATGAGCGCCCGGGTGCGGTATGGACCGAGTTCCGCGCCATCAGGATTCTTGACAATCTGGCAAATGCATGGCATAGTCGCTTGTGGACCACTGCTTGCAGTTGACCGGCTCAGCCGGGGCGGGTCGCCCCAGCGCTGTCGGCATTCCAGAGGCCGACGAGCCGCCGAGCGACCTATGCCGAGGGGGGAGACGATGAGGGTCCCAGCGTGCGAGAGAAGGAACTGGCCACGGGCGCCCCGCGGGCGTGCGGAGCAGGGCGCGGCGAGTCTCGTCGCGGTCATGGCGATGTCCCTAGCGGCGCTCCTCATCGGGGTCGCCCTTCTGTCCATGGGCGTCGGCGAGTCCGATGTCGTTGAGTACCGGGCCGACAGCACGCGGGCTCTGTGGCTTGCGGAGGGCGGCATCGAGCGCGCCCGTGTCTGGCTGAGCAAGCTGTACGAGAGCAACCCTGCCCTGGACCCTACGGGGCTCGGAGCACAGCAGCAGACGCTCGGCGGCGGCCAGTATGGGTACACCGTGACCGGCATGAGCAGCGGGCCGCTAGGGCTTCCGCTCTTCACGGTTGTCTCGACGGGACAGGTTGACCGGGCCGTCAGGCAGGTCAGGGTCGTGCTCACGCCTGAGACCTTCGCGCACTACCAGTGGCTCGTCAACTCGCAGGCGCCGGACACGTGGTTCATGACGGGCGACTACTTCGAGGGGCCGGTGCACATGAACGGCCACCTGCGGATCGACGGCGATCCGTGGTTCGGGGCCCGCGTCACGGCCTCAGGCAGCTACATCGAGGCGCCGAACAGCAACCCGACGTTCACGGCGGGCTACCAGATCGGCGTTCCGCAGGTGCCGCTTCCCAACTACAACGCTCTCAACCAGACCCTGCGCGCGGAGGCCATGAACGGCGGCCTCCACCGCCCCTCGCTGCCGGGCAACAGCAGCTACTGTGAGGTCGTGCTGGGCAGGGGGGGAGCCGCGGGAACCCTGAGCTACCGGAGCTACTCGGGCGGCACCTTCTCGGGATGGACCGACGTGCTGCTCAGGAACCTCAACGGTGCCGCCTGGTTCGACTCCCCTGTCTGGATCCAGGGCACGATCGACGGACAGCTCACCCTCGGTTGCTCGAAGGAGATCTGGATCACGGACGACCTCCTCTTCGCGGCCTCCACGCCCGGCCAGGGACCCGACCCCGGATGCGACGACCTCCTCGGACTCGTGGCTGTCGAGGACATCTACATCAAGGACACGGTCCCGAACGGGACCGACTGCGAGCTCCACGGCATCTTCATGTCGCTCAACAGACGGTTCCAGGTCGAGGGCTGGAACAACCCGCCCGCCCGCGGCACGCTCACCATCTGGGGCGGCATCATCGCCGACCAGGCGTGGCGCGTCGGAACATGGGTTCAGGGCGTCGCGCGAAGCGGCTACGACCGCAACTGGCACTACGATCCGCGGATGCTCAGGCTCTTCCCTCCGTTCTTCCCTCTCACCGGCGACATGATGATCGTGTCATGGGCCGAGGTCATCCCGCCGGAGGTGTAGGGCCTGCGGGCCGCCGGCCCGCGGCCGCCCGCCTCCCGAACGCGGCCAGCGCGACGGCGAGCACGAACCCGACCACGATGAACTGGAGGACCCACTCGGGAAGCCCCGCGACCATCGCGGGGCTTCTTCCGTCGAAGCGCCACCAGTCGGTCGAGAGCACGCAGAAGGCCGCGAAGATCGCCGCCCACGCGACCGCCGCGCGCCGTCCGATGCCGAACCGGGCGTGGCGGACGAACGCGTCCGGCGGCTCCCGGCGCGAGGGGGCGGCGAGCCCCGCGATCACGAGCACGGCCGCCGCGACCGCGGTCGCCGGGACGGCCGGGAGCAGCCCGAACGTCGGGAGCACCTTGAAGTGGTATGCGATGACGGCGGCCTCCCCCGCCGCGATGGACGCGACGGCGGCGCGCGCGGACACGCGCCTCCAGTAGAGCGCCGCCACGACCACGGGGAACAGCACGGCGAACCCGGCGAAGGCCTCGGTCGCGATCGCGAGCATGGTCGCGGGCGGGCGAAGCGCGAGGAGCAGCCCCGCGACGGCGAGGGCGGCGACGGCCGCTCGCGCTTCCCACGAGCGGGCACCGCGTGGCCCCAGCGCGGCGGGCTCTCTCCGCCTCAGGATGTCGCGCTCGACGATCGACGCGAGCGTGAGAAGCTGCGAGTCCATGGTGGACATGATGGCCGCGAGAACGCCCGTCGCCGCGAGCGCGTGGAGCCACGTCCCGCCGAAGCGCTCCATGAGGAGCGGGAAGATCCTGTCGGCGCCCTGTCCCTCGAGGCCCGGCACGAGGAGCCGGCCGAAGGCGCCCATCGCGACGGGGATGAAGAAGAGCACGGTCGTGACGGCCGGGTAGGACGCGGCGACCCGCACGAGGCTCCTCTCGTCCTTCGCCGCGTAGAACCGCTGGAAGAGCTGCGGGAGCATGGGGTCGGCCGTGAACCACAAGGCCATGTAGCTCGCCCAGATGCCGACGGTGAGCCCGCCCCCGGCCCCGGGGCGCGCGAGGTGCGCGGGGGACTCGGCCGCGAGTCGCCCCATCGCCGCGCCCCACCCTCCGAGCGCGGCGACGACCACGCCGAGCCCGACGGCGAGCGCCGCGAACATGAGAAGCCCCTGCACGACGTCCGTCCACGCCACGGTGCGCATGCCGCCCGCGAGCACGTAGCACACGACGACCGCAGTCACGGCGGCCGCGCCGAGAGCATGCGGAACGCCGAGCAGGCCCTCGATGACGTACCCGGCCGCGAGCGGCTGGAGCGCGAGGTACGGCAGCGTGAAGAACGCCTGCACGGCGGCGAACGACACGCCGAGCGTCGGCGAGCCGAACCTCGCCTCGACGAGCTCCGCCGGCGTGACGAGCCCGAGCTCGCGCCCGATCCGGAGCGCGGGGATCCCGATGACGATGAACGTGAGCGCCATGAGGCCCGTGCCGTAGGCCATCACGGGATAGAACGCGAAGCCCATCCGATACCCGGCGCCGGAGAACCCCACGACGGTGAACGCGCTGAAGTTCGTCGCGGCCATCGTGCCCAGCAGCACGAGCGCGCCGAGCGTGCGACCCGCGAGGAAGAACTCCTGGTGTCCGCCCGGCCGTCGACGCACGACGGCGCTCACGGCGAGCATCCCTCCGAGATACGCGAGGACGACGGCAAGCTGCGCGGACATGTGCCCCTCCGTGGCTCGGCCCGGAAAGCGAATGCGGCCACCCAAGCCTGGGTGGCCGCGCGGCCTGTCATGGCTCGGCGGGGATTCTACGAGGCCGTGAGCGGGGAAGCAAGCGCCGCGATGGCCCGCGCGGCCGGGCCCGAATGGCGTTCAATCGCGCGCCGAACACGCCGTGCAACCCCGCGGACATCCCGCGGGTCACATAGCCCGAATGACCAGCGTGACGGAAGCCTCACCTCCACCGCAGGTCATCGCACCGCAGGTCCGGAAGTGCCAGAGAGCGCCAGTGTCCCCTCACTGCGACAACGCCGCTGCCAAGGCAGCGGCGTTGCTCGTCTCCGATCACGCCGCGCGGTCGAGCGCCTGCGCGAAGTCCGCGATGAGATCCTCAGCGGCTTCGATCCCGACGGAGACGCGGATGAGCGAGTCCGCGATCCCGAGCGCGCCCCGTTCCTCCGGAGCAAGGGCCGAGTGCGACGTGAGCGCGGGCCTCGTAACGAGCGTCTCGACTCCGCCGAGGCTCGGAGCGAGCGCGGGGATCGAGAGCGCGGCCGAGAATCGCTCCGCGACGGGCACGCCTCCGCGGAGTTCGAAGCTCAGCATCCCGCCCATGCCGTCGAAGAGCCTCGCCGCGCGCTCGTGGCCCGGGTGTTCCCGAAGCCCCGGGTAGTGCACGCGCGCGACCGCGCGGTGCGCGGCCAGCGTCTCCGCGAGCTTCTGCGCGCTCTCGTTCTGCCGCCGCACGCGGAGCGCCAGCGTCTTCATCCCCCGCTCGAGCAGGAAGCAGGCGTGCGGGTCCAGCGACCCGCCCAAGTGATCGAGCATCCGTTTCGCCCCCCGCACCAGCTCGGCCGACCCGATGAGCGCTCCCGCGGCGACGTCGGAGTG